>NZ_JAHRFC010000090.1:0-17059 GCF_020883015.1 Microcoleus sp. CAWBG640 | reverse complement strand
CCGATTGAAATAGTCACTTCATTGGATTCCATAATAGAGGATACCTAACTGTATACACTCTATTATGTGTACATTCCGGTAAGTTTGTCTATATATGGGTAGATTTTATCTGACAGTTCCCAACCCCACAAATTGCTACCATCAAAAATCTTAGTGGCGGCTGGTTTATATAGATTGTTTGTCAGTCTTAAATATTATCTGTAAAACCATTGGTCTCAACTTAAACTTAAACCTAGTCACAGATGGCTGTTTGACTATTAAGACCAGATCCCCCCTAGGGCGTGTTTTCAAACCCAAAGATCCCCCCCAGCCCCCCTTAAAAAGGGGGGGGAAAGAGTCTTTAAGTCCCCCTTTTTAAGGGGGATGCGAGGGGGATCTAAATCTTAAGGAGTAGTTTGAAAACACGCCCTAGCCCCCTTAAGAAGTGGGGAACCGGAATCTTCTCTTTCGTCCCCCATCCCCCCTTGGGGGGCAGGGCTGTTTCATTCTCAAAAAAATGAGAGTTTTGTAGGGGTAGTGTCCCCGTTCCTACCCTCCCCAACAACTGTAAAACTTGAGGAGCAAGTCTAGGGCTGACATTGCCAACCCTAGACTGATTTTAGCGTTTTACTAACTTCTTAGAAACCTTCCGCAAGCGAATTGATTTCGGTGTTACTTCCACCAATTCATCCTGGCCGATGTACTCCAAAGCGCGTTCTAAACTCATATCGACTGGTGCTTGCAATTGCGCCAATTCTTCACCGCCAGATGCGCGGTGGTTTGTCAACTGCTTCGACTTGCAAATATTCAGCTCCATGTCGTCATCTCGGTTGTTTTCTCCGATAATCATCCCTCTGTAAACCTTGGTTCCGGGGGTAATGAAAAATACGCCACGGTCTTCAGCATTTTTCAGTGAATAAGTAGTTGCAGTTCCTTCTTCAAAGGAAATCAATACTCCATTGCGACGGGCGACAATTTCTCCACCGAGGGGGCGATAGTCGAGGAAGCTGTGGTTCATAATTCCAGCGCCGCGAGTCAAGCGCATAAACTCGCCTCGGAATCCAATCAAACCGCGGGCGGGGACTGAAAATTCGATTTGGGTGCGACCGGTGCTGCTGACGTGCATATCTTGCATTTCTGCTTTCCGCTGACCGAGGCGTTCGATGCAGCCGCCGACGGCTTCTTCGGGTACGTCTAAGACTAAACATTCAAAGGGTTCGCAGGGACGACCGCCGACTTCGCGGAAGATTACTTGCGGCTGAGATACTTGGAATTCGTATCCTTCGCGACGCATATTTTCGATCAGGATTCCGAGGTGGAGTTCGCCACGGCCGGATACGAGAAATTTGTCGGGGGAGTCGGTTTCTTCGACGCGCAAGGCGACGTTGGTTTGGAGTTCTCGCATTAGTCGATCGCGCACTTGTCGCGATGTTACTAAAGTACCTTCTTGACCGCAGAATGGCGAGTCGTTCACCGAGAAAGTCATCTGCAAAGTTGGTTCGTCTACCTTAATTAAAGGTAGCGCTTGCGGGTCGTTGGGACAGGTAATTGTCTCCCCAATATACGCATCAGCAAAACCAGCCACGGCGACCAGATTACCAGCAGAAGATTCTGCGATATCAATCCGCTTCAGGCCTTCAAAGCCCATCAATTTACTGATTTTTGATTTGACAAGCGCGCCGCTTTCGGTGATCAAGACTGCTTGTTGACCGACTCTAATTGTGCCGTTGTGGATGCGGCCGATGACGATGCGCCCGACGTATTCGGAGTAATCTAAGGTGGTTACTTGCAGTTGTAGTGGCTTGTTGGCGTCGCCGACGGGGGGTGGTACGTGGTCGAGGATTTCTTCAAATAGGGGCTTCATATCTACGCCTTCGTCTTCGAGGCTTTTTTTGGCGTAACCGCTTAAGCCGGAACCGAAGAGATAGGGAAATTCGCACTGATCGTCGTCAGCACCTAGTTCTAAGAACAAGTCTAAAACTTTATCAACTGCTTTGTGGGGGTCTGCTCGATCGCGATCGATCTTGTTGACAAAGACGATCGGGCGCAAGCCTTTTTCCAGGGCTTTTTTGAGCACAAAGCGGGTTTGTGGCATCGGGCCTTCGTTGGCGTCTACGATCAGCAAACAACCGTCTACCATGCCGAGAACTCGTTCGACTTCGCCACCGAAGTCGGCGTGTCCGGGGGTATCGACGATGTTGATCAGGGTTTCTTTGTATCGGACGGCGGTATTTTTGGAAAGGATGGTGATGCCACGCTCGCGCTCGATATCATTGGAGTCCATGACGCAATCTGGGATTTCTTCCCCTTCGCGGAAGACCCCGGACTGTCTGAGAAGAGCGTCCACAAGGGTGGTTTTGCCGTGATCGACGTGAGCAATGATAGCAACGTTGCGAATGGGAAGACTCATAATGCGTCCGAGACGTTAAACGGATTTAACTAAAGATTTCTTAATAATTGTAGCGCATTAAGTCAAGGGGCGATCGGGTGACTGTAATATTGGGGGGCGATCGTCGCTAGAATAAGGGTTAAGGTGCTGTTAGTGCTGTTGAGTTGGTGGAGGTTGCTAAGGTTTGATTGGGTGCGATCGCCCATATTATGATTGGTGAGTAGTTGCGATCGCATTTATGGAAGTACAACCAAGGGAAATTCGACGTTATATAAGATCAAACGGCATAGTTCCTTTTGCGGAATGGTTGGCTGCGCTGCGGGATGTTAACGCTAAAATTAGAATTGATAAGAGGCTTCAGCGGGTTAGCAATGGCAATTTAGGAGACTGTCGCTCAGTTGGCGAAGGAGTCTGCGAGTTAAAAATTGACTATGGCCCTGGCTACCGAGTCTACTTTGGACAAGCCGGAGCCACCATTGTGCTTATTCTGTGTGGTGGGGATAAAAGCACTCAAGACCAAGACATTGTTAAAGCTAAGGAATACTGGAAAGATTATGAAATACGCCAAAGTGCCGACCAGTGATAGCTATCATGATTCTAAAATTTCCAATCTTAAAGATCCCAACTATTCTGCTGCTTACCTGTCATTGATTTTTGATGAAGAGGAAGAAGGCGATTTAGAGATGGGAATAATGCGACAAGTGCTGAGAGATGTATTTGAGGCTCTTGGAGAACCAAATATGTCTGCGGAGGATGCTAAATTGCATCTGGAAAAATTAGATGTTTTGTTGCCACAAGAAGGGATTGCAACTATTTATGCTTTGGCAAATTGGCTGAATGTTTTGGGATTGAAATTATCTGTTGCGGTTGATGCTGAGGATGGGGAAATTTCTGCTAATGTTGCTGAATTGGCGGAAGTTGGTAATGCTTGATTTTGGGCGATCGCCTTTATGATGATTTACGAGTAGTTGCGATCGCACTTATGGAAGTACAACAAGAGTGAAATTCAGCGTTACGTCAAGTCAGATGGTCAGATTCCTTTCGATGAGTGGTTTTATGCTCTGCGGGATTCTCAAGCCAAACTCAAGATTAATGTGAGATTGAAGCGAGTCAGTACAGGTAATTTTGGGGACTACCGCCCAGTGGGAGAAGGAGTCTGGGAATTGAAAATTAATTTTGGTCCAGGCTACCGGGTCTATTTTGGACAAGTAGAAACAACTATAGTGCTTCTCCTGTGTGGAGGGGATAAAAGCACTCAGGACGAAGATATTCGTAAAGCAAAGAAATATTGGATTAAATACAGGAGTCAAGACAATGGTTAAAAGTGTACCTTACCATCCGTTTCTGATTGAACAGCTCAAAGATCCGGCATATTCTGCTGGCTACCTCGCGCTATTCTTGAATGAGCAAGAAGAGGGAGATTTGGATGTTGGGATTTTTCCATCAGCTTTGAAAGATGTATTTGAAGCTCTTGGGGAACCAAATATGTCAGCAGATGAGGCTAAATTGCATCTGGAAAAATTAGATGGTTTGCTGTCACAAAATGGAATGGCGACAATTTATGCTTTGGCTAATTGGCTGAATGTTTTGGGATTGAAGTTATCTGTTGCGGTTGCTGAGGAGGAAGGGGGAGAGGAAAGTTCTGTTAGTGCTGTTGAGTTGGTGGAGGTTGGTAATGTTTGATTGGGGGCGATCGCCTTTATTATGATTTACGAGTAGTTGCGATCGCATTTATGGAAGTACAACCAAGGGAAATTCGGCGTTATATTACCCCAGACGGTAGAAATCCTTTCGCAGAGTGGCTTAGTTCCCTGCGAGATTTGAATGCGGTAGTTAAAATTGAGCAAAGGCTCGATCGAGTTCGCTTGGGGAATTTAGGAAACAGCAAGTCTGTTGGGGAAGGAGTCTGCGAATTGAAAATTGACTTTGGGCCGGGGTATCGCGTGTACTTCGGACAATTTGGGTCAACAATAGTGCTTATCCTCTGTGGTGGGGATAAAAGCAGTCAAGAGCAAGATATTCGTAAAGCTAAGGAGTATTGGAAAGAATATGGAGAACGCGAAAATGCCAACTAGCGATAGTTATCAGGACTATCTGATTGAAGCGCTTAAGGATAAAATACACGCTGCTGCTTATCTAACAGCGCATTTGGAAGATGATGAGCCTGAAGCCGGTGTGCTCGAACTCGGACTTAGCAATGTATTTGAAGCTCTTGGGGAACCAAATATGTCAAATGAAGAGGCCTCATTGCACTTGGAAAAATTAGATGGTTTGCTGTCACAGAATGGAATGGCGACTGTTTATGCTTTGGCTAATTGGCTGAATGTTTTGGGATTGAAGTTATCTGTTGCGGTTGCTCAAGAAGATGAAGGGGAAGAGTCAAGTTCTGTTAGTGATGTTGAGTTGGTGGAAGTTGCGAAGGTTTGATTTTGGCCGATCGCCCGTATGATGATTTACCAGTAGTGGCGATCGCATTTATGGAAGTACAACAAGCGTGAAATTCAGCAGTACAAGATACCGGATGGCAAAATTCCTTTTTCGGAGTTGTTGGAATCTCTCCGAGACTTTCAGGGTAAAGCCAAGATTGTGAAAAGACTTGAGCGGGTTAGCGATGGTAATCTGGGAGATGCTCGATCGCTCGGAGAGGGAGTCTGGGAATTTAAAATTGACTTTGGGCCGGGCTACCGCGTCTATTTTGGACAAGTAGAAACAACTATAGTGCTTCTGCTGTGTGGCGGAGATAAAAGCACTCAAGAGCAAGATATTAGCAAAGCCAAGAAATATTGGACAGAATATAGGAGTCGAAAAAATGTCTAATGAAAGTGTACCTTACCATCCCTTGAAAATTAAATCTCTCAAAGATCCCTTATTTGCGGTGGCTTATCTCACAGAGATATTTGAGGAAGAAGAAGGTGATTTAGAGACGGGAATAATGCGAAAAGCGCTTCGAGATGTATTTGAAGCTCTTGGAGAACCAAATATGTCAGCAGATGACGCTAAATTGCACTTGGAAAAATTAGATGGTTTGCTGTCACAGAATGGAATGGCGACAATTTATGCTTTGGCTAATTGGCTGAATGTTTTGGGATTGAAGTTATCTGTTGCGGTTGCTGAGGATGAAGGGGAAGAGGAAAGTTCTGTTAGTGCTGTTGAGTTGGTGGAGGTTGGTAATGTTTGATTGGGGGCGATCGCCCCATTGGTGTCAACTTAAGGTCAAAGGTAGCCACAGACTGCTGTTTGACTATTAAATCTAGATCCCCCCTAGCCCCCCTTAAGAAGGGGGGGATAAGAGTCCGATCAAAGTCCCCCTTCCCCCATCCCCCCTTGGGGGGGGCTAGGGGGGGGTGGGGATTTAGGGGGATCTAGACTTGGCTATGAACGAGAGATACCAAGGCTTTCAGGCTTAAGTTGACACCAATGCGAGTTTATTTTGGACAAGTTGGAGCAACAATTGTACTTTTGCTAATAGGCGGAGATAAAAGCACTCAAGAGCAAGACATTCACAAGGCTAAAGAATACTGGACAGATTACAGGAGTTAAGACAATGACAATGCCTAAAAGTTTACCTTACCATCCCTTTAAAATTTCCAATCTGAAAGACCCCAACTATTCTGCTGGTTACCTGTCACTGATTTTTGATGAAGAGGAAGAGGGCGATTTAGAGACGGGAATAATGCGAAAAGTTCTGAGAGATGTATTTGAAGCTCTTGGGGAACCAATTATGTCTGCGGAGGATGCTAAATTGCATCTTGAAAAATTAGATGTTTTGTTGCCGCAATCCGGGATTGCAACTATTTATGCTTTAGCTAATTGGCTGAATGCTTTGGGATTGAAGTTGACAGTTGCGGTTGCTGAAGATGAAGGAGAAGAGTCAGGTTCTGTTAGTGCTGTTGAGTTGGTGGAGGTTGCTAAGGTTTGATTGGGTGCGATCGCCTTTATGACTATTGACTTGTTGTTAATTTTAGGGTAGCATTATGTCACAGCAAGAATTAGATTTATCGTCCTTAACCGCGAGAGTATTGCAGCTTGAAGAAAACCAAGTTGTTCTGAAAAGATATATCGCCAAACTTAAGCAGCAGTTACAATCCCATGAGCAACTATTTAACGATCGCCCTGAACCGCGACAGCTAGAAAGTTTGATGGAGCAAGTTGCAACAATTCAACAGCGGTTAAATTTAGAAATAGGGGAGAAATCAATTATTTCTGAGCCGCCGATTGAGCTTGATACTCAGACTGAAAATAAAGATTTTCAGGCTCAGTTAATATTCGATCGCCCTCACAGTCGCGCTGTGTTGATGGAGGCGCTATCAGTAGCACAAGAGCGGCTGATTATTGTTTGCCCTTGGCTCAATTGTAACAGCATTAATGATGAATTGCTGCAAAAATTTAGGGATTGCTTGAACCGAGGATGTTCGATCGATATTGGTTGGGGTTATCTGGGCGATCGGCAAAATATCGGCAAAGGATGGCGCTACAATGCTTTGGCAGATTTACAAGAGTTAGAAGGTGAATATCCCGATCAATTTCGCCTCAAGTTATTGGGTACTCACGAAAACTTTTTAGTCTGTGATTCCAGTTTTGCCATGTTGGGGAGTCATAATTTGCTGACGAATAGCGACCAAAGTGCAGAAAAAGAAGTGGGAATCCGCACCAATGATTGCCAAATTGTCAAGCAATTAATTGAGCGATTTGACAGCAGCGAAGTATTAAATGAGGAGGAGATAGAAAGGCGGTTTGTCGCGAGTTCGGATTACTTGGATCGAGGGGATTATTTGGAAGGATTGGCGGAGGATACTGAAGATATTGCTTTAGAGGATAGCTGTGAGGATGTGGAGGATGAGTCTGAGGAATGTCTGGAACCTGTTGTTAGTGTTGAGGATTTTTGGCTGCGTTACACTGAGGGAGAAAGGGATTTTACGGGGATTAATTTAGCTGGTGCTGATTTGAGCGGTAAATCTCTAACTTCTGGTGTTAATTTGAGTAATGCTAATTTAAATAAAGCTAATTTGAGGAGTGTAAATTGGCAGAGTGTAAATCTTAGTGGGGCAAATTTGAAGGGAGCCGATATGAGGGATGCGCGTTTTGATGGCACAAATTTTAGTGCGGCGAATTTATGCGGTGTTAACCTTTCTAAGGCTAGTTTATCCAGTGCCAATCTGACTCAAGCAAACTTGGTAAATGCTAACCTTTCTCAGGCTACTTTATCCAGTGCCAATCTGAATCAAGCAAACTTGGTAAATGCCAACCTCGCTCAGGCTAATTTACAATCAGCTAATCTAGAGAAAGCCAATTTAAGGAAGGCAAGTTTAAGAGCAGCTCAACTATTCTATACAAATTTTACTGAAGCAAATTTGAATGGTGCAAACCTCAGCGGAGCTCGAACCCGTCAAGATTACCCAACAAAATTCACCAGTGCAAACCTCGGTCAAGCTAACTTGAGCGGACTAAACTTGAGGAAAGTAGACATGATAAATGCTGATTTGACGAATGCAAATCTGAGCAATGCTAACCTTTTAGAAGCAAATCTTGATCGAGCAAATATCAAGGGAGTTCAGCTTCAAGGAGCGATTTACAATGAAGCAACTTTATTTCCTACTGATTTAGATCCCGTGAAAGCGGGCGCTTACTTAATTGCTCCTTATGTATCGCTGCAAAATGCCGATCTAACTGGTAGGGACTTGAGCGGTGTTAACTTAAAAGGAGCGGATTTACAAGGGGCTAATTTGAGTTCAGCCAAATTAAATAATTCCGATTTGAGAGATGTTAATTTAAGTGGGGCCAAACTTCAGGGAGCAACACTGGATAGCACAAATTTGAGCAGAGCTAATTTAAGACAAGTTAACTTGAACGATGCAAGATTAGTTAGTGCCGATCTAACTACAGCAGACTTAACTGAAGCTGACTTGCGACAAGCTGAGTTAAACTCTGCAAAACTGCGTGGTGCTGACCTAATTTCAGCAGACCTCCGCGCGGCAAGGTTAAGTTTTGCAGATTTATCTGGCGCTAACTTAACCGATGCAAAAATAGGCGGTGCTAGCTTGGAAAATGCTAAACTCACTGGTGCAATTATGCCAGATGGATCTACTCACGAATAATAATGATTTAACCACAGAGAACGCAGAGAAGGCAGAGGAAGGGAAGAGAGAGATGAATAATTCCGATGAAGAGAGGATATGGTATGACAGGTTTGCAGCAGCCCATTGGTGCAACTACAAACCCTGAAACTACAAAACCCCTTTAGAACTCGGAATCCGACTAGCGCGCCGTGGATCGATCGCCACAGCCATCCGCAAAGCCCGCGCAAATGCCTTAAATGCCGCTTCCACAATGTGATGGGAATTTCCACCCTGCAACTGTCGAATGTGCAGTGTCATTTGACTGTGGTTCACAATCGCCGCAAAAAACTCTTTCACTAACTCGGTATCGTAAGTACCAATTCGCTGATTGGGAATCTGCAAATTGTAACTTAAGTGCGGCCGTCCCGAAAAATCTAGCACTACCTCAACTAAAGCTTCATCTAGCGGGGCGATGAAGTGGCCGAAACGAGAAATGCCCGATCGATCTCCGACAGCTTTTGCCAAGGTTTGTCCTAACGTAATTCCCACATCCTCGTTCGTGTGATGATCGTCAATGGCTAAATCCCCGATCGCCTGGACGTCCAAATCGATCAATCCGTGGGAAGCAATCTGATCCAACATATGGTCTAAAAACGGAATTCCAGTCGCCGCTTTACAAGTTCCCGAACCGTCGAGATTCAGGCTAACATTGACATCCGTTTCCAATGTCGTGCGCTTCACCGAAGCAGCCCTCAGCAGGCTAACTGAATTTACAGGAGGAACAGAAGGGCGATCGATTATTTCCATAATTCGCAATTTGTCATTCATTAGTAATTAATTAGTAATTTGGGATTAGCAGTTTTCCAGCAGACAGTGGAAATCGAACAGTCAACTGTCAACTGTCAACTGTCAACTGTCAACTGTCAACTGTCAACTGTCAACTGTTTGCAAACTGTTACATTCCCATGATTTCGTAACCAGCATCTACATACAAAATCTGACCCGTAATCCCGCTAGCCATACTGCTGCATAGAAAAGTCGCAGCATTTCCTACTTCCTGTTGAGTCACCGTGCGTCGCAGGGGAGCGACTTCCTCAACGTGGTGGATCATGTCCAGAATGCCGCCAACTGCTGACGAAGCCAAAGTCCGAATTGGGCCAGAAGAAATTGCATTTACCCGAATATTTAACGGGCCAAGTTCTGCCGCCAAATAGCGAACATTCATTTCTAATGCTGCTTTCGCAATTCCCATCACGTTATAATTGGGAACTACTCGGACACCGCCGAGATAAGTCAAGGTGATAATACTGCCACCTTCGGCCATCAAGGGTTTCGCCGCTGCACAAAGCCGTACTAGGGAGTAAGCGCTAATATCCAAAGCATTGGAGAAACCTTCTCGCGAAGTATTGGTGAAATCTCCTGAGAGTTCGTCCTTGCCGGCAAAGGCTAAACAGTGAACCAGAATATCTAACTTGCCCCACTTGTCGGCGATCGTCTCAAAAGTGGACTCAATTTCCATCTCATTTTGGACATTGCAGGGCAAATACAGACTGGGATTGAGCGGTTCCACGAGTTCAGCGACTTTCCGCTCGTGTTTACCTTTTTCGTCTTTCAAATAAGTGATGCCAAGATTGGCCCCTGCTTTGTGGAGCTGCTGAGCAATGCCCCAGGCGATCGAGCGATTGTTGGCAATGCCCGTAACAAGAGCATTTTTTCCGGTCAAATCTATCATCTGTAGTTTATCTAGAAGCAACTTGCACCGTTCTCGTTGGCTAGATTCAACCACGCCACCTATTTAGACACAACTGATTGAAATATCACTGATTGAGACACAATTGAGACACAACTGAGACACAATTAAGATTAATTTGGCTGTGGAGCTACTTGGGGGCGGAATTGAAAAAGTTAAGAGAAGGGCTAGATTTAATCATACAGTGTGTGTTTACCTTAACATTAGATGGAAGTTATTGAATCATCCAATACAGGAGGTTGGAAAGTATATTTACTCAAAAATGTTAATTTTCAAGTTACAGAGCATTGATTAGTACAAAGGATCAGGTCGTGACCCATGATAGACCGCTAGCAGCCGTGTTCCGCCAAATCAGCGGCGGGGCGTTCCCACCCATTGTGGAAACCTTTGAACGGGGCAAGACAATTTTTTTCCCTGGAGACCCGGCTGAGCGCGTCTACGTTCTCATTAAAGGTGCTGTTAAGCTCTCCAGGGTATATGAAGCAGGAGAAGAAATTACTGTTGCTCTTCTCCGCGAAAATAGCGTATTTGGGGTGCTGTCTCTGATTACAGGACACCGCTCCGACAGGTTTTACCACGCCGTAGCCTTTACGCCGGTGGAATTGATCTCATTGCCGATCGAACAAGTGGAAAAAGCCCTCAAGGAAGACCCAGAACTATCGATGGTGATGCTGCGGGGATTGTCTTCTCGGATTTTGCAAACTGAGATGATGATCGAAACGTTGGCCCATCGAGATATGGGTTCGAGATTGGTCAGCTTTTTGCTGATTCTGTGCCGGGATTTTGGTATGCCCGGTACTGAAGGGATTACGATTGATTTAAAGTTGTCTCATCAGGCGATCGCAGAGGCAATCGGCTCAACGCGAGTAACGGTGACTCGCTTGCTGGGGGATCTCAGACAAGAAAAAATGATCTCGATCCACAAGAAAAAGATCACAGTCCATAACCCGGTGGCTTTAGGCCAGCAATTCACTTGACGCCGAGAGACTATAGGATTTGGGATTTGGGATTTGGGATTGAATCCCAAATCCCAAATTCGTAACCAGCCTAAATGATTTGTGTAATTTTTGTAGGGGCAATCCCACGCCCGGTTGCCCCGATCGCTTAGGGGTAGGCACGCACCATCCACTACCCCTACATATTTGCTCGATGATTTAGACAAGCTATGGAATCGGAATGACTGCTGGATACATCCTAGTATTTGTAATTTTAATTTTGGGGGGTGTGATCGCTACTGTCAGCGATCGCCTTGGGACAAAAGTCGGCAAGGCTAGATTAAGTTTATTCAAACTTCGCCCCCGCGATACTGCTGTTGTGGTGACAGTGATGGCTGGTAGCATTCTGTCAGCCACAACTCTGGGCATCTTGTTTGCTACCAGCAAGCCCCTCCGTACAGGGGTTTTTAGAATAGATGAAATTCAAAAAAGACTCAATAACGCCCGCAGAGAACTCAATCTAGCCACTGAAGAAAAAAAACGAGTTGAAACTGAATTAAGCCAAGCTAGGGCTGCTCAAGCCCAAGCTAAGGCCAATTTAGAAGAAATTAATCGTTCGTTGCAAATGGCTAATGCCGAGCAAGCCGAGACCCAAACCAAATTAAAGTCCCTGCGAGCCCAACTCAATAATGTCGAAGCTGCCAAGTCCAAAACTCAACAGCAACTGAGTCAGGTAGAAGCGGCTAAATCTCAAACCGAAAAACAGCTTGCGACGATGGAAGCAGCTAAGTTGCGAACTGAAGAACAACTGACGATTGTGGAAGTAGCCAAAGCCAGCACACAATCTCAGCTCGATCGCACTGAAAATCAATTGAAAACAGTTTCTACTCAAAAGAAAGCTTTAGGCTCAGAAATCACCCAACTACAAACCGAACGACAACAGTTAATTGAACAACGAGAGCGAGTAAAAACTCAAATTGCCCAACGGGACCAAGAAATTGCCCAGCGGAACCAAGAAATTGCCCAGCGGGACCAGGAAATTGGCTCGCGCAACAAACTAATTGCTCAGCGAGACAAGGAAATTGCCGAGCGTGTCCAAAATCTAGCCGATCGCGATCGAGCTATAGTCGATCGAGACAAAGTAATTGCCGAAAGAGAAGCTCTCTTAGAAACCCTAGCAGAGCAACAAACACAACTGGAACAGCAACAAGCTTTATTGCAACAGCAAGTACAAGTTTTAGAAAGAGACTTTCAGGCAATTCGCGAGGGGACTGTTGCCATCAGGCGAGGCCAAATTTTAGCTGCGGGAGTTGTTCGCATCGCCGAGCCAGCCCTAGCCAGTCGCGCCATCGATCGACTATTGCAAGAAGCAAATAAAACCACTGTCGGACTCATGCAGCCTGGAAATACCAAGGTAAAAGAGCAGATAGTTCAAATTACCAATGCCGAAATTGAACAACTCCTTAATCAAATAAAAGACGGTCAAGATTATGTAGTCAGAATTGTCGCCGGCGCGAACTACCTGCGGGAAGAAAAGCGGATCAAAGTATTTGCAGAAGCCGAAATCAATAGAGTTGTATTCCGCGCTGGAGATGTGATTGCAGGAGTTTCTATCGATCCCCTAGTCTTAAAAGACGAACAGGTAAGACAGCAGTTGCAGCAATTAATTGAAGCTTGCCAATTTCGGGCTCGTTTGATTGGTGTTGTCGGCGGTAGAGTCCAAGTTGCCGATAATCGGATTGAAACTTTGGCTAGTTTTGTCGATCGCCTCAAACAATATGATAAACCTCTGGAGGTTCAGGCGATCGCTACTGATGTTACATATATCGCCGGTCCGCTGAAAATAGATCTAGTTGCTGTAGAAAATGGAATAGTTGTTTTTCGGACTGGAGAACAGAAATTGTAAAGGGCAGGCAGGATGCCTACCCTACCAGAATAATCGGAGATGTCTAATCTCTCAAACCCGCCCCCGTCAGGCTGAAAACATTAGATTTTCAGTACACCTTCAGGATTGACGGTCAAGAGCGATCGCCTCTGCAAACCCTCCTGATATAAAATAGCATTAGCCGCCAACAAACCACTGCTAACCGCCCTTTCCATTAAACCGCAAGGAAAAGGCATTTTCACCCAATCTCCCGCAAATACAAGATTAGGGACATCACAGGAAGTCTCCGGGCGTTCCGCATAACTACCGGGCGGATAACCAGAGAAATTCTTTTGATTTACCAATTCCCGGTGCAGCATATTTGCCTGTTTTAATTCCGGCACAATTTCATACAACTCTTGCTCAAAAGTAGCCAGCAAAACTTGTTGATTCGGAAAATCTTTTTCCTTATAACAATAGGCGTGTAACTCCACTACACTGCCACCAGTTTCTTTGTGCCACGCGATGAATTGATCTTGAATGCGGTGGTAAAGCGTAATGCTATCAGTCAGTTTGTAGCCGGAAAGCGAGCTAAAATTGCTGTGTTCCCATGCAAAATCGCGATCGAACCAAAAACGACCAACCGCAAACGGATCGGCTATTTTCAAACTCTCAATCCGACTCTGCACCTGCGGATTCACCTCACCGCTAGCCAAACTAAACAAATGCTGCATTCCCGGCACATCCGTCGCCAAAACATAGTAATCAGCCTGCAATGTTTCTCCCAACTTTTTAGTTGGGGAATTGTCAATTGCTGCTGCTAATTGTACTTCATCAGCTTTTTGATCGACCACCTTAAATCTGGGTAAATCCCGTTGTGCAGGACCGCTAACCACTCGCCCTTCAGCATCAAAAACTGCGCCATGACAAGGACAATGAAATTGACCATCATTCTGCTTCTGCACCGTGCAGCCCTGGTGAGTACAACTCAGAGAAATCGCCTCTTTTCCTCCCGGTACTGTGGCATAAACGCTATCTCCAGCCCCGAAATATGCCGTAGAACTACTATCATTTAACAGCGAATTTTGCTTCACCCAGAAAGGTACTTTACTTTGCACATCTCCTGACTGGTAACTCAGGGAATTAATCTTGCCATTTTCCCAATGAATGTTACTAACCGCCACATCTGTCAATACTTTTCCGCCTTTACTTTCAATGTATTTAGCAATGGGTTGTACTAAACTCGTTCCCATATCTTGCCGCGTCCCATTGAATGCTAAACCTTCGGGATTTCCGAAAAAGTAGAAGTGGAAAAACTGCATTAATTCTCCCACACTCAATTCATCCGGCGAGTTGAGACTAGATTTAGCAAAAGGCAGAAAATACAAGTCATAAAGTCCGCGGGGAAACTCACCTTTCACCCAGTCAGCAACGGAGATGTTATCGAGTCTAGCGAAACTTTTTTGAGTTTGAAAACCGCCTATTTCCCGAAATACTTGCCAGTGTGCGGGTTTAGTCAGATTGATTCCCCACTTCGTCCAGTTAGGAGAAGCTATCCCTAAGTCAACTATGTTCCAAGGAAAAGCGGAATGATTAGGACGAAAAACTTCTGGTTTGTATTTGCCATCTCTAAAGATAACCGCGTAGGATTCTAAAGATACAAAGTTGTCGGTAATTTCTAATTCTTGAACTACGCTTTTGAGGTTGTAGTATTGTGGAAAAAAGCCGTGAAAACCATGTTCCATCATAAAAGTTTGGTTCCCCACGGAAATCGGCCAACTAGCAATCTTGCCGCCTAGTTGGGGCGATTTCTCCAACAGCGTTACGGCGAAACCCCGCTGACTAAGTTCGTAGGCGCAGGCGAGCCCAGCCAAGCCAGCACCGACAACTACAACGGTTTTGGGGGTGTTTAGCAGTTGCGGTAAATCGAGGGTGTCTTGCTGAAACACGGTGGGCTCTGGCTTGGAAAATCTAGAGTAGCCCAGCAGTCCGCCGGCGGCACCTACTCCGAGGAATTTGAGGGCGGTTCGTCGTGACAGTTGTTGAGATAGGGGGGAATTGGTTGATTGACTCATCAGTGGTACAAAGTAACAGGGGGTCAAAATCAATAGGCTGATCGATTTTAGATTGACAGACGGGAATCCCCACACCATACCGCTTCGGTTGGTGTGGGATGAAAGGCGCGTGAGACGAGGATTCCACTTGTTCACAATCTCAAAGCGTAGCTTTGAGCAGTGGGCAGGTGGATGACGAGACGAACAAATCTTATTCTACAGGTCTATCTTGCTCCTCAATGTACTTCTTTAATTGCTCAACCGTCACGCCGCCACAGGAAGCAATAAAATATCCATTTGTCCAAAAAACATCTTTCCAGTAAACTTTTTCAACTTCATCTACAAACTCTTTCCGCAAATAGCGACTAGATACAGTCTTAAGATTGTTGATAAGCTTACTTGGTTCAGTTTGTGGTGTATATTGAAGCAACAAATGTACGTGGTCACGCTCACCATTGAATTCTACCAATCTTCCTTCCCATTTTTCCATCAAGTTCTTAAAAATCTCCTCAAGCCTGGACAACATTGGATGGGTCAGAACTTTCCGCCGA
Organism: Microcoleus sp. CAWBG640; assembly: GCF_020883015.1. Classification (NCBI taxonomy): domain Bacteria; kingdom Bacillati; phylum Cyanobacteriota; class Cyanophyceae; order Oscillatoriales; family Microcoleaceae; genus Microcoleus; species Microcoleus sp. CAWBG640. The sequence goes on along the minus strand of NZ_JAHRFC010000090.1, from coordinate 1,481 downwards.
TATTTGGTTGTCAATACTAAATGACACTTGAGATCGGAAACTCCTCTGGCTTTATGGATAAAATCTTTACTCACAGACTTGACACCAAACAACATCATCTGATAAAGTAACACTAATTGATGCGCATCGGCTGTGATGTAATGAAAGCAACCTATCAGTACCAGTTATATCCCGACACTAATCAAAAATTAACCCTCAATCATTGGTTGAGAATCTGTCGCTATTGGTATAACAGACAGTTAGGCGATCGATTTGATTGGTGGGAGATGAACCGTACTGCTATAAATGCTTGTCCATTAATTGCTAGTATCTCTGCGCCCCGCGCGAAGCCCAACTACTACTCCCAAAAACAACAATTACCAGTCATCAAAAAAGACTTAATAAAAGTTTTTCACAGTGGCGAACTATTGGACTTCAAACAGGTAGATTCAACTATTCTGCAAGATGTCTCTAAGCGAGTAGACAAAGCTTTTGAGCGGTTTATCGTAGGGGATAGTAAAGGCGGGCGATCTGGTAAACCCCGATTCAAGACTGAAGCGGATTATCGGACGATGACTTTTTGTACAGCTAACAGTGACTGGATTAAATTGATTCGCAAGAATTGGTTTTATATCCGATTGCCGAAGTTGGGCATCATAAAAATTCGGATGCACCGCCCAATCCCCGATGGGTTTAACGTCAAGCAAATTAGTGTAACTAGAAAGGCTGACGGTTGGTTTGTTCAAATAATGATTGAAGACGCTTCAGTGCCACAGTTTATTCCTGATAAAGTTGCCCCAAACTGGGATAACTCGATCGGATTAGATGCGGTGCTACACGAAGATGTCTACCTGGCAACGTCATCGGGCGAAAAGTTACCTTCGTTGAAACCGCTTCGCAAAAACCAAGCCAAGCTAGACCGCATTTCAAAAAAGCGGAACAAGCGGAAGCTAGGCTCTAAATGTCGGCGAAAATTAGCCAAAAACGAAGCGAGACAGCACCAAAAAATAGCGCGTTATCGCCAAGATTTTCATTATAAAACGGCTCACAAACTTGTCAGATCTGGAGCTAAATTCTTCTTTCACGAAGACTTGAATTTAAAAGGCTTAACGAAGCGGAATAAAGTTAAGCAAGATGACGAGGGTAACTACCTCCCGAACGGTCAATCAGCAAAATCAGGATTAAACAAGTCTTGGCTCGATGCTGCGTTCGGTCAATTTTTCAAGACACTGGAATACATAGCCGAAAAAGCTGGATCAGTCGTCGTTCCGCAGAAACCTGCTTATACTTCAATGGTTCTGTGCTATCGGAATGAAATTATTTTCACCGATTGCGGTATACGGAACTATTGGGATGAGCAACATTCTTTAATGGTCGATCGCGACATCAATGCTTCGATCAATTTAAAGAGACTTGGGTTGGACATTTTCCCAAGTATAAAACGCCGTAGCGGGAATCTTTCTGTAGTAGGAACTATAGATAATAGTATCGCAAAGGAAATT
>NZ_JAHRFC010000009.1:0-137229 GCF_020883015.1 Microcoleus sp. CAWBG640 | reverse complement strand
AAAAGTAGCGGCAACTTTGGGGCTTTGTCTCAAAGAAGTCAGTAGAGGTGCTTTGTTAACGCCTTTGAAAGTCCCTTTGTGGTCTTAATCAAGAATCCCCCCGATTCATCGGTGGGGAGTATCAAAATCATCAAAAACTCCATAGAAAGCCAATGATTGCAAATCAAAACCAAAATTATATCAAATCCGGTAACATCGGAATTATTCATCTCTCTTATCTCCCTCTGTGTTCTCTGCGTTCTAGTAAGGTTAAATCATTCCGATGCAGCCGGAAACGATATTACACGCAAGGAAGCGAAATTCACTTGGCTAGTGTGGACTTTCGGACTAGCATGGATGCTATCTATGAGGATGTAATCTTTACTAACGAAGATATTGTGCTGAATTAACCGTGCTATAATAATGATAAAAATTAACCTCCGCAAATATGCCAAAATACCTGACAATTACAGAAGCGCAACAACAACTGCCAAAGTGGCCCGATGACTTAGCAACAGAGCCAGCTATCATCACTAAGGATGGGAAACCGGCGATCGTTGCTCTCAGTTTTAAACAATTTGAATCTTTGTTAGAAACCATCGAAATTCTCTCTGATTCCGAATTTATGGCAGATTTGCGATCGGGGATTCAACAAGCCCAGAGGGGAGAAACAATAGACTTACAACAGTTAAAAGCAGATTTAAAACTTTAACAACAGTGAAAAATGGAGCCTGTAGAATATCAAGTTATTTTGACGGCACAAGCGCGGCAACTATTTCCTGAAATCAAAGATAGGCGGGAGCAACAATTACTCTTAGCAAGATTGGAGAAGCTTAAGCAGGAGCCAGAAAAGCAAGGGAAAGCTTTATCAGAAGAGTTGACTGGGTATCGCAGCATCCGTGCCGTAGGTCAGCGTTACCGAATTATTTATCAAATTGTACAAGATCAAGTGCTAGTTGTTGTAGTGGGAATAGGACGGCGCAAAGAAGGCGATAGACGAGATGTTTACACAGTAACCACGCGACTGTTAGTAGGGATGATACAAGAGTCAGACAACGATGATGAATAATCGCGTCTTTTCATACCTACGCCTGACTCAATATTTCCAAAAATTCCTGCACAACTAAATCGGGTTGTTGGCTGCATCGGGTAGCATCGTAATGTTTGACAAGACTGATGCCTGAATCTCTCAAAAGTTCGCATATTTCATCTTCTGTGGCGTTTTGATGGCATGATTCGCTGTCAATTTTTAGCAGTCCTAACTTGTTTTGGTGGAAGATCAGAAAGTCAGCTTCTTGGTTTTGTCTACCTTCTGGTGTTGTGATTCGGAGTTGGGAGTTGGGGATGAAGAGGATGGAAGTGCGATCGAGTATTTCGGCAATTTTCACTTGTGCGTCGCAGTGAAAGCAAAAACCGTTCCAGTTAATTTCATTTTCAGAGTCAGATAATTCTGCTTTACTGTCAGGATTTATAGTTTTATCTAAATCAGCTTGAACATAATCAGCTTCATTCAAGTTTGCGAATAATCTAGCCCCACTGAGGTTTGCTCCGCTGAGATTAGCACCAGTGAGGTTAACTTCAATGGTCAGATTTCGCTGTAGATTCACTTTACCTCGTCCTAAATATCGTTTCAATACTGACTTGAGATTATCTTTTTTAACTTTTTCTTCTAGTGCTTTTGATAGTAGCTTCCATAATTTAGCACCAGCATCTTTGATATAATCATATTCATAGCCTGCGCTTTTAGCAATTTGCATATAAGACTGCCCTTCCCAAGATTGACGAAACACTAAGTCTTGAACTTTGTTGAGGCGATCGTAGTTAAGGGCTGTTTCTGCGATCGCGATGGCTTCGTCAACGGTCATATGTTAAAGTCCCTTACAGCTAAAACTATTCCATCATACCAGATTTTAGCGCAACAGTCTCACCACTTTGTCTTTAGACTTGGTTATTACTTTTGTACTACTTTTAAGATACTTTTATATTACTTTTTTCATTCTTAAGACTGATGTGGATTTGGTAATATGAAATGTAATCAGCAGAAACAGTGTTGATTGAGTATCATAAAGACCCCAGCCTCGATAAAAAATTGCCGCTCATTCATTGAGTAACAGGAAGCTTCATGTTAAGTAAAAACTTGCTAACATTCAGTTTAATTACTTTATCTTATATTGGTAGTGTAGGAGTATTATCTACTTTAACTACTGGCTGTGACTTAATTAAACAAGATAAATCCCTGTCTGCAAGTAAAGCAGAGAGAATGGTTAATAAGTGGAAAAAATCTGATGGTACAATTAAGGTAGCAGGAGTTCGAGAAAATCAAAATAATACTGCTGTAGCTACATTACAGGTATCAGATTTAAAGATAAAAACGGAACAAAGAGAAGTAAACTACTCTGGCGCAGGGGAGGCTACATTTTCTCGTTATACAGATGGAAGTTGGGCCTTAACAGGATTAGTATTCAGTAATGGAGGGTTGGAAAATATATTCAATACCTTCACTGTCAGTAATTTAAACATAAAAGATGATTAGGTGAAAATAGGCACAAAGCAACGGTAATAGCTTGATGTCGTTCTCAACAACATTAGGCTAGTTATTAGAAATAGTCCTGGACGCAGGGGAGGTCAGAAACCGGGTTTTTTTACGAAAATTCTTCGTCGCAGCCCGCAGATTAGGTGAAAAACCCGGTTTCTTTGGTCTTGATGCGTCCAGGACTGACAAAGCAATGTGACTGAAAAACAATTGTTAGCATAGGAGCAAATATTAATGTCATCAGGTGGTAGCGGTGGTAGCGGTGGAACTGGTAGCGGTGGTAGTCAAACTGGTAGCGGTAGCAGTGGAACTGGTAGCAGTAGTGGCGGTAGTGGCGGTAGTGGCGGACCTACAAGAAGAATAGGGATTGCTATAGTTTTAGGAGGTATTGCAGGCGGTTTAGTTGCGCTTGCAAATATAGCAAATATAGGAACCTGGCTTGTTGGAGGTGAGGTTCTATGTAGGTTTGGTATTTTGAAATGTTCAAATTCACCTCCTGCAGGGCCTACACCTGTCGCTTCAACTCCACCAAGCACAGTTAGCTCTTCCCCTTCACCTGAGCCTATTAAACAAGATCCTATTCCTTCTTCATCACCGATATCCACTTCTTCTCCAGCGCCGGAGACTCCAGTCCCAGTTTCGCCATCGCCATCTCCACCTAAAACACCTGAGACTAATCAAAAACTTGTGGAAGAACCACAAAAATTCGGCGATCCTAATATTGGTCTTTTAAAAGAACGCCGTACTTTTCAAGATAGGCTTACTTCAAAAGACAATCAAAAATACTACTATTTTAGTATAGACAAGCCAAGCAATGTCAGTCTTTACTTGGATAATGTAACTAACGAAGTTGGAATCTGGCTCTATGTTGACACGAATGGTAATAAAGTCATAGATTCGGGAGAACAGATAGATAGTGCTTCGGCTTATAGCAATTCAACCGGAACAATTAGTAAAATGTTAGGAGCAGACAGCTATATTGCTACTGTTCTATTTAAAGGTGGCAATACTAACTACAATTTTCAGATTATTAACAACACAAATGATGCCGTTAAGGTTGGAGAATTGCCCGCGAGTAAAAGCTTTAGTGAGACGGGTTCTTTAAATCGCCAAAATCGCAAAAAATATTACCGATTTACCTTAAAGAGTACCAGTAATGTCAACATTTCCTTAGATCAAGTAACTAATGAAGTTGGAATGTGGCTCTATGTTGATACAAATGGTAATGGAGTTATAGATTCTGGAGAACAGGTGGACAGCGCTTCGGCTTATAGCAATTCAACCGGAACAATTAAAAGAAGCTTAGGTGCTGATGACTATATTGTTGTGGTTCAAGAAAAAGGAGGGAACACAAACTATACTGTGACTATGACTTCTCAATAGTTAATAGGTACGTTTCTATCTGTATATACTCAACTCAAATAAATCATTATGACTAATCCTCAAAACAACTCTAATCTTCCGCCTTGGAAATGGGCTATAATTGGTGCTGGCTCAACATTAGTGTTTGGAGGTTCCGTCACAGCAGGTGATATAGGAGGGAGTTCATCAAGTAATGTTGGAGGAAATGTTTCGCGAAATGACTAACTCAAAATAACACGGTTATCTAAAGATTAATTACATGAGGAGGGAATAATGGAAGAGCAACAAGGTAAAATTCAAGTCGGAGGAAGTGTTGGAGGTTCTGTTACTGCTGGTGATGTTGCAGGTAGTTCATCAAGTCACGTTGGAGGAAATGTTTCATTCGCTATAAATGAGTTACCTTCATCGTCTGAAGCAGATAAACCCGGAATCAAAGAGTTACTTACCCAACTCCAAGCAGCAATTGAAGCCGATCCAAATTTAAGTGAAGTTGACAAAGAGGATGCTTTAAAACAAGTAAAAGAATTAGCTGAAGCTGCTCAAAATCCTAATGATGCAGAAATGAAGAATAAAGCCAAAACAGCAGATAGGATGCTCGGACGAATTATGAAAAGTGTACCACAAGCCACAAAATTCCTAGAATTCTGTAATAATCTACTACCATTGATTACTAAAATATTTGGATTTTAGTAAGCGATGGCCTTTCAGGAAACATCTTAATAATTACGATCGCCCTTATTTCCCCTCCCTTCACCTCAGCATTCTCTGACAGAGGGCGATCGAACATTTCATCCAACCAGATCTTAACTCAATCCAGGAACATCCTCATACAAAGCAGAGATTGGACACTGAAAATTGATACTAGCCAACTCTAAACAGTCCCCCTCGCCGCAGGAAGAAAAAAACCAACGCCCTTCCCCATCCCGACGGTAGCAATCTACATTCATCCGCTGTTGACCGATTACTACATATTCTTGTATAGTTGAGAGCGATCGATAATCCGCAAATTTATCTCCTCTGTCAAACGCCTCAGTTGTTGGAGATAGAACTTCCACAATTAGTGAAGGATAGCAGATAAAATCGCCAACAGAAGTAGTATCTCGTTCATCGCAAGATACAGCTACATCGGGATAATAAAAAGTATTAATTGTCTCAAATCTGACTTTTGTATCGCTCATAAAAACCAGGCAACCACTTCCGCGCAGATGATTTCTCAGCAGAGTTGCCAAATTTAGACAAATCAAAACATGGGGATTACTTGCCCCTCCCATTGCATAGATTTGTCCGTTTCTGTATTCATGTTTTATGGGACTTATTAGTTCACCTTCTAAATATTCTTTAACTGAAACATCAGGATAATTTTGGCTGGCAATCATTAGGTTTTCCTCGACTTTTACAGGCAGAATTTTAAGATTTCATAATCCTTCCGGGATTCTACTTGTTCTCCCAGTCTCGCGTTGGGCGGACTTTGTTTGACAAGACGCGATTTCCAATCGTCCCAAATTGGTGATTTCACCCTCATTCATCAGACTCAGACTCAGATTCAAAATCCACGCGATCGTAAATATCACCCAACCGCATCTCAAACTCCACACAACTCAATCTCAACACCGCATCAGCACCATCATACTCAGACAAAACCCACTTATTATCATCCGTCTTAACAAACTGTTCAACGTGCATCTCATATTGATCGATCAAAACATACTCTCGAAAACTAGGAATCGATCGAAAAAGTTTAAACTTGCCGCCCCTGTCATAATCCTCCGTGGATGGCGATAAAACCTCAGCCACCATCACCGCATTAGTAATCGTATCTTTCCTACCTGCAACAAACTCCAATTTCCCCGCTACCAACATTACATCAGGATAAGTATAAACCCGCTTGGAAGGTATCCACAGACGCAAATCGTTGATAAATACTCGGTACGGTTGTCCTTTCGTAGCAAAATTTAGCGTTCCGCCAAAATTAACAGCTATTTGATTGTGATTCGGTGTTCCGCCTGTCATAGGGATTATCCTGCCATCCTGATATTCACTCCTAAATTCTGCCACCTCTTCCAGCTTTAAATACTCTTCAGGAGAGTAATAAGTCTGTATTTTGTCCTCAACTTTGTCCTCAACTACTTCTTCGCGAATTTCTGTTAATACCGTCATAGTATATCCTTTTGCGATCGTACTTACAATTATATAGGACTTCAGTCCTGAAAAGATGGCAAAATTAACACTAAAGTTTTTATTAATAACTGGCTGTGAATTTATGCTACTAGATATTAAGCGGTTCACCTTACCAACTTAAGTTTTTCCCAAAATGGCGACAAATGCGGTATGATGTGAAGTTGCGATCGGTTCTAGCGGGGAGCAGCCGCTAGAGGAAACGGGGAAAGTTCGGTGCAAGTCCGGCGCTGTCCCGCAACTGTAATGAAACACAGCTTGTTTCTAAAGTCAGAATGCCCGCCGATATCTAACTCACTTTGGAACGCATCTGCGAGGTACGGATGATGAATGGAATTAATAAGACTGTACGCACCAAGCACAGTCTACTTGTTTGCACTGCTTGCGCGAGTGTTTGGAAAAACGGCAAGCGAGAAGGCAAAAGTGGCGGCCAACAATTCTTGGAAGACTTGTCGCAACTGGCAAAGGATTGGGAATTTTCGGATGAATTTGACATTCAAGAAGTTGAGTGCATGAGTGCTTGCAGTCACTCTTGTGCTGTGTCTTTTGCTGCTGCTGGAAAGTACACTTATCTGTTTGGTGACTTACCTCCCAATGAATCGGAAAGCGTCGAGGCTGTACTGGAATGCGCGAGTCAATACTATGCTAAACCCGATGGTTTGTTGCCCTGGTCAGAACGTCCTCAAGCTTTGAAAAAAGGAGTTATAGCTAAAATTCCACCACTGCACAATTAGAGTATTCATCGTTTCCTTGTTCCTCGTTCCCAGGCTCTGCCTGGGAACGCATACCCAGAGGCTCTGCCTCGTATTAAAAGCGCGAGTTATTCGATCGAGGCAGAGCCTCTAGATCGACATTCCCAGGCAGAGCCTAGGAACGAGATATCCCATCACAAAACAACAACTAAATTACTAATGCACAAAATTCCTGTTACAGTCATTACGGGCTTTCTCGGTAGTGGCAAAACCACCGCCATTCGCCACTTATTGCAAAATAATCAAGGCCGCCGCATCGCAGTTATTGTGAATGAATTTGGCGAAGTCGGCATCGACGGCGAACTGTTGCGTGACTGCCAAGTTTGCGATGAAGAAGAAGATGTCAGCAGCAATATTTTAGAACTGACAAATGGCTGTCTTTGCTGCACGGTTCAAGAGGAATTTTTGCCCACAATGCAAGAATTATTGAAGCGTCGCGCACAAATTGATTGTATCTTGATTGAGACTTCTGGACTCGCACTCCCTAAACCCTTAATTCAAGCTTTTCGCTGGCCCGAAATTCGGACCGGTGCTACCGTAGATGGTGTTGTGGCTGTGGTCGATTGCGAAGCCCTTGCTAGTGGTAATTTTGTGGGCGATATTGATGCTTTGATGGCGCAGCGACAGGCTGATGATAGTTTAGATCATGAGACGCCGATCGAGGAATTGTTTGAAGACCAGTTGGCTTGTGCTGATATGGTACTTTTGACTAAGGTCGATCGCGTGGATGTTGAAACTCAGAAAAAAGTCCAAACTTGGTTGCAGCAAGAATTACGTCCTAGTGTGAAAATTGTACCTTGCAAAGGTGGCGAAATTAATCCTGATGTGTTATTGGGATTTAATGCGGCTGTTGAGGATAATTTGGAGTCTCGTCCCAGCCATCACGACACTGAGGAAGAACACGACCATGATGATGATATTACCTCAACTTACTTTATTGCCGATCGCGAATTTGAACCAGAAGCTGTGGTCGAAAAACTGCAATCGTTGATGCAAAGTCAAGAGATTTATCGGATTAAAGGGTTTGTGGCGGTTCCCAAGAAGCCGATGAGGATGGTGTTGCAGGGTGTGGGCTCGCGCATCGAACATTTTTACGATCGCCCTTGGACACCTTCGGAACTTCGCCAAACCAAATTGGTGTTTATCGGTAGAGAACTCGATCGCGATCGCATTGTAGCGATATTGAGCAATTAATCACCCACGCTGACCTCAGAAACCGGGTTTCTTGCTATATTTCTCGTTCCTGTGGGCAAAACTCGCAGAAACCCGGTTTCTAGCCCCATGCCTAATATTTTTATTACTAGCAACAAGTTTCGTGTAAAATATCAATGATACCAATTTTTTATGAGGCTGCATAGAATCTGATCACCCTGGCGCCCCCTTAATAAGGGGGGGACAACATTCTTCTCAAAGTCCCCCTTCTTAAGGGGGATTTAGGGGGATCGAAATATATGCAACTTCACATTAAATTGGTATGACAGGTATCATAAAACAAGTGAGGTAAAATATGGTGACTGCTGCTGCGATCGAATCAGTTCCCGTGACAGTTCTCACAGGCTATCTAGGTGCAGGAAAAACCACCCTACTCAACCGCATTTTAACCCACGAACACGGCAAAAAAGTTGCAGTCATCGTCAACGAATTTGGCGAAGTAGGCATCGACAACCAACTCATTATCGATGCAGACGAAGAAATTTTTGAAATGAACAACGGCTGCATTTGCTGCACAGTCCGAGGCGACTTAATTCGGATTATCGGCAACCTCATGAAGCGGCGGGACAAATTCGACCATCTAGTCATCGAAACCACAGGTTTAGCCGACCCCGCACCTGTAATTCAGACATTCTTCGTAGACGAAGATATGCGCGATAAATTACTGCTAGATGCCGTTGTCACCGTAGTAGATGCCAAGCACATCTGGCAGCACTGGGACTCCGACGAAGCTCAAGAACAAATTGCCTTTGCCGATGTCATTTTGCTGAACAAAACCGATTTAGTCACCCCAGAAGAGTTGGCAGAATTAGAAACGCGGATTCGCAGCATGAATGTAATGGCAAAAATTCATCGCACCCGCAATGCAGAAATAGAAATGTCAGCATTGTTAGGAGTAAAAGCATTTGATTTGAATCGAGCCTTAGAAATTGAACCCGATTTTTTAGGCGAACACGAACACGAACACGACGACACAGTAACTTCCATCGCAATCCAAGAATCCGGCGCGGTTGATGGCAACAAATTTAGCGACTGGATATCCCAATTGTTGCAGACTAAAGGCCCGGATATCTTTCGGACCAAAGGCATTTTAAATATTGCTGGAGAAAACAGGAGATTTGTATTTCAAGGCGTGCATATGCTATTTGATGGTAGACCAGATAGACCATGGAAAGCCAATGAAACTCCGAAAAACGAACTCGTATTCATTGGTCGCAACTTAAATGAAAGTCAATTAAAAGCTGATTTTCGTCAGTGTCTGGTTTAACTGACACCTTGCAGCATTTTAAATCAGCTTTTTAAGCACAGGCTTTCCGGCCTGTTCCACACACACAAAAATTCATCTGTTGTGGAACGGACCAGAAAGCCCGTTATTGAGAATACTGGAACATCTCAGATTAAATAAATATGGGTAACAACAACACAAATAAAAGCGAACTAACCATGCAATTTTACGCCAAAGAAATGCTGTCAGACTACGTAACTGCTGTTACTTGGTCGCCCGATGGCAAAACTCTAGCAGTCAGTTCCGCCGCCGGTGAAATTATGTTAGGGATTCTCGGAAAAATCAATAAATTCTCCTTGCAACCCCTGCAAACAGCAACTGGTCAATCAGTAGATTGCTTGTCTTTTTCTTCAGATAGTCAACTGTTAGCTGCGGGTGGACAAGATGGAAAAGTGCTAATTTGGCAGGTAAATTCTGGGGAATTAATTGCTAGTTTGGATAACAAGCGTGTGTGGGTTGATAAGTTAGCTTGGAGTCCTCACGGTAATCAATTAGCTTTCAGTATGGGTCGTTCAGTTCAAGTTTGGAATGCTGATAAAAATACAGTAGAAGTCACCCTGAATTTTGATTCATCTTCAATCCTCGATTTAGCATGGCATCCTGTTGATAAATATCTGGCAATTAGCGGCTATCAAGGTGTAAAAGTTTGGAACGCGGCAGATTGGAATGATGACCCAGACATCTTATCCGTACCATCCGTAACAGGTGCAATTTCCTGGTCCCCTTCCGGCAAATATCTAGCCTGTGGCAATATGGATAACACCTTAATTGTTAATGAATGGGGTAACTCGGAACCTTGGGTAATGCAGGGTTTTCCCGGCAAAGTTAGACATTTGGCTTGGTCCGATCGAACTAATTCATTGGGCGATCCTTTATTAGCTGCTGCGAGCTCAGAAGGCATTTCTGTGTGGGAAAGACAAGCTGATGAAAGTGTCGGTTGGGAAGCTTGGGGATTAGAAGTACATGAAAAAGTCGTCCAGGCGATCGGCTTTCAACCAAATACATTGTTATTAGCTTCAGCATCGGAAGACGGTCAACTTTGTTTGTGGTACGAAGCACAAGAATTGCTGCAAATTCTGGAGGGTGTCGATGCCGGTTTTTCCTGTCTTTCTTGGCATCCCAAAGGTCAATTCCTCGCAGCAGGTGGCAACAACGGCGAGTTGTTGGTTTGGGAACGAAATTTTTCACCTGCGTTAATCATATCAAATCCGTTGACATCGGAATTATGATTTCTATCTTCTCTTTCTCTGTGTCCTCTGTGTTCTCTGTGGTTTAATCATTCCGATACAACCGGAAACGATATCACCATTCCTTCACCGAACTCGGCGGCAAGCGCAACCTAGGAAATCTGTAAAAAGTATCTCCTTCATCATCCACTTCTAAAATCGCCGAAAAAATCTTAACTTGTGCATCTAAGTATTGCTGTGCAACTTGAGCCTCCACCCTAGCGCTAGCCGCCAATTGAATCAGCGAAATTTGACTATTTTGGTTTTCCAATAACTGATAAAAAGCCTCATCTAAGCGTTTTTTTTGTTTGTTTTCATTCACATTATTAATCAGTAATAAACCTACAAATCCACCCATGCCAATTACTAATAAAAATTCTAATAATGCCATATTTTTGCGCTAATTTCTAATTTCAATAACCCAGACATAAACATCATTTACATCTTATAGCCCGCCGGGGCGGGCTTGGTTTGATAACAAGCGATTTAATGCGCCTTCACTTTTGTGTCAAAGCGATGGCAATCGCCGTCATTGATTAAACTTGAGGTCGCAACAAATTTTCCATTCCTTTAATTACCTTAGCAGATACAATCTTGTCTCCCTGCTTCAGTTGATCCAAAACTTCTTTTCCCTCAATCATGTAACCAAAAACAGTATACCGACCGTCCAACAAATTCAGACCAGCAGGGGTCAGTTCAGGTTCAAACAAGAAAAAGAAAAACTGCGAAGAAGCGCTATCTGGTTCAGCTTCCGCACGAGCCATGGCCACAGTACCATAGGCAGAAAAAGGTAACACAGGTTCGTCGCGATAACGCCCCGCATCTTCTAAAGTAATTCCGTAGATGGGTTCTTTTTCGTCCCTGACGAGGACTTCGAGTGGAATATTCCGGTATTTACCAGTAGCTGGGTCTATAAAACCTACTTCCTTACCTTCGGGGTCTCCTGTTTGTAGCACGTAGGATTCTTCCGATCGAATAAATGGCAAACCATCATAAAAACCTCGATCGACTAAATCTACAAAATTACCAGCAGTCACCGGCGCACTGTAACCATCAACCACAACATTAATTGTCCCCTTCTCGGTTTCTACAGCCACCGTAGCGCGACCCTTCAGTTGAGGCAAAGTAGCATATTCTGAAGGAACTTCAAAGGGAAACTTGGTCACCATCAACTCTTCGATGTCACCAACCGAACGGAGTATTTTGGCTTTCAAGTCAATCACTTTTTCCCTGTCTTTGGCCTCAACAGCCTCAGATAGTTGCGAAACTCCTTCTTTGACTTTTGCCACTAGAGTTTCGGCTTCGGGCTTTTTCGCGTCGGGAATACTCTTTAAAATATCAGACTCGCGAATGCTGAGAATTCTGGAAGCCTTGCTGATATCGCTACTAATTGGACCCCAACGTTTAGAGCGTATGTGGTTGCCGATGTCTTCGAGACTGATTTGCAACTCTCGCACCGTCTGATTGTCAATAGGTAGAGCGTAGCGCAGCAGCGCCCGGCCGTCTGTAATCGCATTGCCCGCAGGCATACTGCTGCTAGGGCGTTTGGCATGGGATACCGAACTGAAGCTGAGGGAAAAAGTGAATAGCAGGAGTGCTAAGACAGTGGTTTTGAGCCAGCGCTTGCACGTATCGATCGAGAAATTAGACCAATGCAACATAACTTTAACTTTTATGGCCTCTATCATCTTCCCACAGCACTGTCCGCCCTCTAAGCTGAAGTGTCTGTTCCTGCGTCTAGGGAGAATCAAGTGACAACTCCCCACAGCGATTAACAGATTAGTCAAGCACTTGCTCCCTTTGAACGGTAAAATAAAATGCCAATTGTTTTTTGATGCCGTCAGCTAGACTGCGGTTTGAAGCTGACAGTAGTTCCCCCGTGCCCTTGGGCGACGGGATTGCCTGCAAAAATTTATATGATTTCCAGTAACGACTTTCGACCAGGTGTTTCAATTGTAGTCAATGACGGCGTGTGGCGGGTAATTGAATTCCTCCACGTCAAGCCAGGAAAAGGCTCGGCTTTCGTGCGGACAAAACTTAAAAATGTCAAAACCGGCAACGTAGTAGAACGAACCTTCCGGGCTGGGGAGACTATGCCTCAAGCCAACCTCGAAAAGAGCGCCATGCAATATACCTATAAAGAGGGCGATCAGTTCGTCTTTATGGATATGGAAACTTACGAGGAAAGTCGCCTCAGTTCTCAGGAAATAGGCGATCGGGTCAAATACCTCAATGAAGGCATGGAAGTTAACATCCTGCGCTGGAACGACCAAATCCTCGAAGTAGAACTGCCCAACTCCGTTGTTTTAGAAGTGACCCAAACCGACCCCGGAGTCAAAGGAGATACTGCCACCGGCGGTAGCAAACCCGCCATGCTCTCCACCGGAGCTCAGATCATGGTGCCTCTATTTATTTCCATTGGAGAACGGATTCGGATCGATACTCGCGAAGACAAGTATCTTGGGCGAGAGACATAAATGGTGCTTTGGGGTTGATGCCAGAAGCCTCAACCCCCTAACTCTGCTTTCGATCGCACGGGTGTCCAATTTTCAATTCCCAATTTTCAATTTTCAATTCTCAATTATCAATTACCCTTGAATCTGCTGTGCAACTAGACTTAAACCAGCTCTGCGAACTGCTAACTGTTTTAGACCAAACCGGCATTTCGGAGCTGACGTTAAAAAGTGGAGAACTTGAACTGACTGTGCGCAAAGGCATTCAAGCCAACGAACCAAGAACCGTCGCTGTTGGTCATCCAGCAGTTACGCCTCTTGCGACCATCGCAGAAACTTTTGCTAGCCCCACCTTAGCGTCACCTCCTGCTGTAGACCAAAATTCAGCAGCAAATATCACTAGCCCAGCACCCTCGGCTCCTGCTCCCGTGCTGGCCTCCGTGCCTGCTCCTGTGGATACCAAATGGGTATCAATTATTTCGCCGATGGTAGGAACTTTTTATCGCGCGGCTGCTCCCGATGAACCACCTTTTGTGGCGCTTGGCGATCGCATCAAGGTGGGCCAGACAGTTTGCATTATTGAAGCGATGAAGCTCATGAATGAAATCGATGCCGATGAGGTATCGGGTCAAGTGATGGAAATCTTAGTTCAAAATGGGGAACCTGTGGAGTACGGTCAAGTTTTGATGAGGATTAATCCGGATTGAAGGATTACTTGATTGTTATATACAGAATTAATCCTTCTATTTCCTGATCGCTTCTGGCAGGTGAGCTTGATGAAGTTATCCCAGTCTGTTCCTCAAGAGGTTGTGCCACAAGTTGCTGAGTATTTCAGTATTTTGAGCGAGCCGATGCGTTTGCGAATTCTGAACTTGCTTCGCGACGGCGAAAAATGTGTGCAAGAGTTGGTGGAAGCTACTCAAACCAGTCAAGCCAATGTTTCTAAACACCTAAAGCTCATGCTCCAAGCTGGTATCCTCACTCGCAGGAGTGAAGGAACTTCAGCCTATTACAAGGTAGAGGATGAGTTGATTTTCGAGTTGTCTACTATGGTGTGCGATCGGCTTGCGACTAGGGTAGAACAACAAGCCCAACAATTTAGGTCCTTGAGTCTGAATACAAAGCCGTCCTAAAAGGACGGGGCTTGTATCCCATCCTTTTGGTCAAAAGTCATCAGCCATCAGCGAGCAGTCCCTATTCCCCGCCTTCTGACTCATGACTCATGACTCATGACTCATGACTAAAAATTACGGGAGCGGAAAATTTTTATCGAAAGTTTGACGGGTACTCGGCTGAGCAACCTCCAAACCTTCGCCACCCAAAAGCTCTAAGGGCTTACCTTCCACCGAAATCCAAACTTTGGCATTCGGTTTTAAACTCGTGGCCGTATAGATCACTTGCCCCAACCGACTGCTCATCGAACTACTGCCTCCTCCCGAAGTAAATTCGGCAGACAAATCGACGTAAACTCCCTGATTATTGACACTCAAACTCCTGAGTTTTGTCCCCTTGGGAATTTCGCTAAAAACCTTTGTATCCTTCGGTCCAGCCAACAAACTGTTAAAAGCAGCCTGTAGGGCAGCATCAGGTCGATCGACTTCTTTGAGAGCTACCTTGCTAGGAACGGCCTCAAACTTGCCTCCCCCATCTTTAACCCAGTAGACTTGCACTGTCTGGGTAGCCGTCGGCGACACAGACTTAGGCTGAGACTGTTGTGGCTTGATAACCTGCGGTGTCAAAGCCTGGGGTGTTGGAGCTGCTGGTGTCTGAGCCTGGGGTGTGGGAGCTGATGGCGTCTGAGCCTGTGGTGTCTGAGCTGCTGGAGTCTGAGCCTGGGGTGTATCAACAGGAGTTGGAGCAGGTACGGGGATAATTACAGCAGGCGATTCCCCAGGAGTGGGGGAAAGTGCCCCAGAGGTAGTCCCAGCAGTAGACTGAGTGTCTGCTGACGTTGAGGAACGGTTGGCAGTCCACCAAGCAATGCTCCCTCCCGTTAATAAAGCCAACCCGCAAACACCGGCAACCACGGCTGTGGGTACGCGGCGTGCTTCTTGTCCATCTTTCATAATACAAATCCTCCTTACATATAGAGCGCTTGGGACAGTGAGGAGCTACTCCCGATCGGCTACATTTGTTTTTGCTGAGATTCTGGAACTGCCAACAGCTAAACTGAAACAATCCTGGCATCTTTAACAGCTTAGGAGCCATATTTCATTTTGACACTCTCCCGCTTAGAAACACGTTAGAAGTCTGAAGGCAGAACCCAGAAGGCTCTGATACTGTTTTTAATATAAGTGAATTTTATTGGTAATTTCTAGAATGTTTTGTGAAACCTGCTTGCCAACTCCACTATCTAATAGCTCACCATAGTAGATTTGAAGTCGATCGGACATTTGATAGCAGTCGGAAATTACTATAAATAAGTTATTTTTTGACTCAGATGGGGTAACAAAAAGAGTCAAAATATTCATTTAATCAAATATTTATCCCTTAAAACTATCTGAAAAAATGCTAGTTCATTCGACCACATTCTGATTAATTAATTACTAATATCTTGACTTGCATTCCATGGGAATTACCCCACATTGACCATCTAATTCTATCCAAAAACTAGAGTTCCCCGACTTCTTTAAGAAATCGGGGAGCGCCATTGGTATCTTAAGTCGATCGCCTCATATCAATTCCTCTCTTCATCGGAATTATTCATTTCTCTCTGAGTTCTCTGTGTTCTCTGTGTTCTAGTAAGGTTAAATCACCTGACGATGCAACGGTCAACGATATCATTAGCGAACTCTACTCAATCAGTCAGCAAACTCGGAGATGTCAGCACAAAGACATCCCTTGTCCCCACTCCTTCCACTTCCGGCTTAATTGGTGTAGTAAAGTGAAAAAATTCGTGGTCGTTAACCAACAGCAGTTCTCCGGGATGCAGAACTTTATTAAACACAGGCTTCTCTTTTTTCGCAAAGTATAAATGAGTTTCGCCACCAACAATATTAGTTCGGTCAACTGAGAAGATGCCGATAAAATCAGTACCGTCTCTGTGAATACCTTCCGGTGCAGGATTGCCAAAATTGTGTGGCGAACAACTCGTCCTGATTTGATGGATGCCGATTTCAGCTTCCGGGTGAATTTTGCAGGAATCGAAAAAAGCAAAAATCATTTGTTTGAAATTATCCAGGGCGATTAGTCTATCGTCCAATTCGGCAAATTCACGCTTGATGTCACCCACCACCGGATTGTATTCTTTACTTTGGAAAAGATAGCCGTGAGGCAACTTAATTAATTCGTTTCCATTGACTATAAATCGCGACAACCTTCTCGAACGATACTTTCCTTTAATATAAGGATCGATCGGCATATCGTCGAAAAATGGCTTAAAGCCTTCTAGCTTAATCGAGTTTACTTTTTTGAAAGTAAACATGAAAGCGTAATCCAAATGAATGGATTCTAATGCTGTTTTCATAGATAGTTCTCCATGAATCCTTGCTCCCCTCCTTAATTTGGCCTTAAGGAGATGTATGCTTCTAGTCTAGCTCAGGTTTTTTTTACCTGTGGTCAAAGACACTACAAAAATTGCAAAGATATTGTAAAGATGCCCAAATACATTAGGGAGTTAGAAGCTGTTTAATCCAAAGTCTAAAGTCGATCGACTGCTTTGACTAGGGACTGACAAGCTCGCAAAAAGACGGCAACATCCACCCCCAGTCCCACGTATTGAACGCCAGCATCAATCCACTGCTGGGCGATTTCGGGGGTGTCGGCAAAAGTACCCGCAGCTTTTCCGGCGCTGCGGATGGTGTTTACGGCTTTCTCCATCATTTCGATCACTCGCGAATCGCGGACTTGGCCGGGAATGCCGATCGACTGTGACAGATCGTATGGCCCCAGAAAAATCACGTCAACGTGGGGTACTGTCACAATTTCTGCTAAGTTGTCGATGCCGCCTTTCCCTTCGACATGAATTACAACTAAGGATTCTTCGTTGAGTCGATCGGTAATATTTGTACCCGCAGCAGTGTAAAGCCCCGCCCTGGTAGCAAAGGAAAGGCCACGGGTGCCGAGGGGACTGTATTTGGCATTTTTCACCGCAGTTTCAGCATCTATTTTGGATTCAATTTGAGGTACTTGAATCCCTGCACTACCAATGTCGAGGGCTCGTTGAATTTGTGGGCCGTCGTTTTTGCGGACGCGAACAATGGGCGCAATTCCTGCACAGTCGGCTGCGCGACACAAATCTTCGGCAGCGAGGGAATGTAAGGGACCGTGTTCCATGTCGATGACGGCGAAGTCAAAGCCAGCGTGACCGCAAATTTCTATAAATGCGGGATAGGCGCAATTCATAAATAAACCGAGGACTGTTTCGCCTTGTTTGATTTTTTGTTTGAGTTGGTTTTTACGCATAAATTAGGATTTTTTTACTATTATTGGTAGGGGCGAAGCATGACCGCTGTAAATCTCTGGTGATCACTAATAAATTGTCTGCGGTCATGCTTCGCCCTTACTTACTGTTGCTAGCTTAGGGAAAAATCCCGCCTTAATCCGGTTGTTTTGTAACTTTTTTTCCAATTAACTCAACTAACGCCTTAGCCAAATATTCATATTGCGGTAAAGTATTATAAAATTGAGCAGAAATCCTCAGCAACTGCTGATTTCCATCCGACCAAGGAATCACCGGCACTTCTATTTTAAAAATCTCCCACAAAGCCTCTTGTAAAGGGGCAATTCCTGACTTGCCAACGGCATCAAATTCTGCATCTCTGAGTTGTACCACAGCCATCGAGCCTACCATTTCATCTGGACAAGGCTGGGGTAAATCTAATTTATCCAGCAATATCTGTCTTCCTGCTAAGGCCAAAGCATGATTTTTTGCCATCAATTCCGGCCATCCGCCCTCCAACAAAGAACCCATGAAGTCGATCGCCACCGGCACACATAAATAAGCACTTGGATCGACAGTCCCCATCCAGTCAAATTCTAATTGAAAGCGGGATTTATCACTGCGCGGGGAATTTGCACCGTGACTGATAGTTGTTGGCCGAATAGCATCTTGTTTGTCGCGCCGCACGTACAAAAAGCCAGCACCTTTTGGCGCACACAGCCACTTGTGACAATTTCCTGTGTAGTAAGCCGCGCCAATTTCATCTAGATTTAGTGGAATCATTCCGGGTGCGTGGGCTCCGTCTACCAAGACATCGACACCTCTTTGGGCTAATTCACTAACTAGCTGTTTGATGGGAAATATTAAGCCTGTTTGACTGACAATATGGTCTAATAATACTAATTTTGTTTGGGGTGAAACGCACTTAATTACTGCTTCGATAACTTGTTCTGGCGACTCTATGGGAAATGGTACTTCGGCTACTATGACTGTAGCGCCTGTGCGACGGGCTACAAAATCTAGTGTATTGCGGCAAGCGTTGTATTCTTGATTGGTAGTTAATAATTCGTCGCCCGTAGCAAAAAAGAGCGATCGCAAAACTGCATTTACTCCCGTCGTCGCATTCGGCACAAATGCCAACTCATCACTACTGGTACCGATAAAAGTGGCTAATTCATTCCTAGCATTATCTAACAGTGGCTCAAATTCCCGCATCAAAAAGCGCAACGGTTCTCTTTCTAACTGTTCTCGAAAACTTGTTTGTGCTTCTAGTACGGGAATCGGACAAGCTCCAAAAGAGCCGTGATTGAGAAATGTTATATCGCGATCGAGTAGCCAGTGTTCTAAGTTCATGTGTTATTTGTTATTGGTTATTGGTTATTTTTTATTTGTTATTTGTTATTTGTTGTTGGTTATTTGTTGTTGGTTATTTGTTAATTCCAATGTCCTATTCCCCATTCCCCATTCCCCATTCCCCATTCCCCAGTCCCTATTCCCCATTCCCTATTCCCTATTCCCCATTTGACTTTTTAATTTCTCAAACTCTTCTAGTGTATTGCAATTTAATAACATTCGTGCTTCTCGTTCTCCTATAGGCAGAGGTATTGCTGCAATTTGATTCAACCATACTTGAAACGATCGCCCGCCTTTCTCAATAAAAATTTGCAAACTTGAGAGGGATTGCTGGCGGTAGAATCCGCACAAAGGTTCCCAGCGCGAGTTTTGATAAGGCACAACTGCTAAAGTAGATGGCCCTACTGCTGTTAACTGACTGGCCCAATGCTGAATTATCTCGGCATCCAACAAAGGCAAATCACAAGCTAGGAGTAAAATCCACTCGGTAGTAATTTGAGTTAATCCCTGACTCAAGGCTCTCAAGGGCCCGGAACCTGGATTGTATTCTACCAGAAATTGACATTTTTTATTTAAGGTAGATCGATAGCGATCGGGCCAAGCAGCTAGGACGTAAACTTCTGAGGTTAAGTTAGCAGCCACTTCCCAGGCTCGCTCTAATAGGCATTTACCATCTATTTCTAAAAGAGCTTTATCTCTGCCCATCCGGGAACTTTGACCGCCAGCCAGCAATATTACAGCAATTTTATTATTAGTCATTTGTTATTTGTTATTTGTTATTTGTTATTTGTTATTTGTTATTTGTTATTTGTTATTTATTATTTATTATTTGTTATTTGTTATTTGTTGGTTGTTTGTCCCTATAGAGTCAAAAGTGGAATGTCTACTGTCTACTGTCTATATTTAGCTATTGACAAAGTTGCTCACTTCCTCAAGTTTTTGATAGACTTGACCGCTACTTAATAAGATTTCTGCTTTAATAAAACCAGAATTTATATCTAAACAAACTCCCGAACGCCAGAGATAAAATCCGCTATTCCAAATAGTAGACTGCATTAATTCCGAGGGTTTTCCCTGTAAAACTTCCTGCATTTGTTTTAATAACTCAGAGGTCGATTCTAAGGCGGGATTTGTGCTGCTGAAACCGTAATCGCCGTGAGCTAACAGCACTCGCTCAAACTCAATATCTGGCTTAGCAATACCGATGATTGCAGTCCGATCGCGCGGCAAGTCACAACTTCCTTCCAGTCCTTTGATTGTGGTGTAATTCTTGACTCCTCGCAATTCAAAAGCATTGATAAACATACCTTCCGTCGGCGGGTGGACGTAGCCGGAGATGACGTTAACATCGCCGTCACAGGGACACCACATCAACTCCATTGTCGAAAAAGGCGATCGTTTGCCGATTTCGCGCCGGTAGGGAACTAAACTCTCAGCTTGGGGAAAATGGGTGGGAAGGTAGACAAAACCCAAACCTGTATTATCAAAAACTTGCTGGACTTTTTCTAAAGTCAATTTTGCCCAGTCAACACCCAAACCGCGCCAAATTTCTATCAGGGGAATACCTTCTTTTGTCGGCATGATATCACCGCCGTGCATGAGAGTGGGAACGCCGGCGGTTGCTAAAATTAGAGCAGTTAAAGGGCTAACTGGGGCTGTGCGCGATCGCCCGTCGTAAGCAACTCCAAACACCGCCACGCTAGATACTGAAAAGCCTTTTTCTCTGTTAGGGTGGGCGAGTTTCGGTCCTAATTCTTCATAAGCATCAAGCATTCCGGCCAATTCTTCCCCCGTTGGCCGCTTAATGCGGTGGGAAATCATAAAAGCTCCCATTTGAGCCGGTGTTGCTTCTCCTAACAGCATCATCCGCGTTGCTGCGGCTGATTCGGTGCGAGTCAAGTTTTCTCCTGTGTGTACGCCACTGCCAATTTTTCGCAGCAATTCTCTAAAAGCGTTACTCATAATTTGGTTATTTGTGATTGGTTATTTGTGATTAGTTATTTGTTAGTTGTTCCAACTTTTAAGACATCAAATTGCGGTGGCACAAATTCGCGTACTAATTGGCAGAAATGGGCGATGGGCGGAATTTGCATTCGATCGTGAGTTGTCACTAAAACGACTTCGCGAGTCCAAATCGGATCTGCCGCGGCAGTGCCGATGGCAGAAACCTTAGAATTTGGTCTCTGGTTTTCGATCGGGCGAATTGCTAAAGTGCGATCGGCACGGGCTTCCACCAAAGCCGAATGTGGCAGCATGGCAATCAATTCTCCCTGTCGCACCACACCTCGAAAAGCATCGAGAGTATTCAACTCCAAAACAGCTTGAAGTTTAGCACCCATGCGTCCAAATTCGTCTTGCACCATCCGCTGCATTCCGTAGCCATCCTTAAACACGACTTGCGGGTAACAAATCAATTCAGCAATTGGGACTCGATCGTATTTAGCTAGGGGATGACTCGCGGCCATCAATACCTCGATCGGCTCATTGTAAAGCACCTCAACCAACATTTCGGCACCTTGAGTAAAATAGCGATTGTTCATCACCACCGCTACATCCACCAAACCGTCTTTGAGCACTTTCAGAGCTCGATCGCTCCCTAGGGCTGTTACCCGCAACTGTACCTCTGGATAATCCCGGCAAAATTTTTGGAGCACAGGTGGCAAATAAGCAGCACACACGGAGTGAATAGCAGCTACGCAAAGTTCCGGCTGCTTACCCGCGAGCAAGTCTCCCAATTCCTGACTGGCATTTTGCCAAGTCAGACAGATTTTACGAGCATGAGGTAACAGGCGTTCCCCAGCTAAAGTTAACTTGGCATGGGCCATGCGATGAAACAGAGATAAACCAAGTTCAGCTTCTAGTCCCTGCACTTGGCGACTAATAGTCGATTGAGTCACGCCACATTTCCCTGCTGCTTGCTGAAAGCTTCCGGTTTCGGCAACGGAAAGAAATGCTTGAATCTGCTCTAAACGCATGGATGTTTAAGTCTAGGTAACATATGGCGCGATCTTCATCAGTAGTGACTGAAGAATAACAGTGACATTAACCGATTTGCTCCCCAAGTTTAGTAGACTTTGATACAGCTACAGATTAGTTTTGATTTATGGGCGATCGAACTCGACAACATCCACAATTCCAAATCGCCCTTAGTTATCAGTTAAATATCTCCTCATCTCCTCATCTCCCCATCTCCCTTGGCGATCGCAAAATCTTGTGATTGAAATTAGCATCCTGCTCTTGAGCGTAAGATTCATTGGTAAAATAGTAATGACTGTGAGGTTCATTTTTGGGAATTACTCCATTCACCACTAAGCCCAGAACCTGTTGACTGGATTTCTTCAAAAGCTCCTTCGCAAAAGCCACAGTACCAGAATGAAGAACTCCAGGCCTGACTACCAATAAAATCCCATCGGCTTTATTCCCCAAAATCAGAGCATCAGCAGCAACATTCAAAGAAGGAGCATCAATAATCACTGCATCATAACTAGCCGCAAATTGCTTAATTAACGAAGTTATCCGCTGGGAGTCCAAAAGAGCCATGGGATTAGGCGGAATTACCCCGCAAGGGAGCACATCTAAATTCTCCATAACTTGTGCGATCGCACTTTTCAATTCAGCTTGTCCCACAATCGCATTGCTCAAGCCTACTTGATTAGGAAGTTCCCAAATCCGATGCTGAACAGGACAGTGCATATCCGCATCTACCAGCAAAACTTTCCGTCCCAATTGAGCTATAGCCACAGCCAAATTAGCTGATACAGTAGACTTACCCTCTTGCGGTAACGAACTACTGACGACAATCACTTTCAGCTCTTTATCAGAACTCAGAAACCTGAGATTTGCCTGAAGCATTCGGTAAGCAGCACTGCTGGAAGTATGAGCACTATCTCTCACCACAATCTGTTGAGGAGATGGCTCTAAATCCTGGGAAGTAGATTTAAGCCGCTTGGAATTGCGCCTCGTATTTTTTTCAGGCTTTTTATGGAAAGGAATCACTCCCAACAAAGTAAACCCAAACAACTCCCTCGCCTCTTCAATAGTTTTGACAGACTTATCTTGAGATTCTAAAAGCAGCGCCGCAGCGATCGCCAGCAGAGTTCCCAACAAAGTACCCGACACCAACAATAAAGACTTGCGAGAGCGCACTGGTTCTTCAGGAACACTCGGCTTTTGAATAATGCGAGCATTCCCGACTTGCTGATTTTCCGTAATCCGAATTTGCTGGAGCTTTTTCTGCAATTCTTCATAATCAGCCTCGGCTTCTTGGAGTTTTCTTTCTAGTTCCCGCTTTTGTTTCTCTAGCGCCGGCAAAACCTTTACCCGCTGCTTGTAGGCTGCTAAAGCATTTGAGAGAATAGTAACGCGATCGGCCAAACCCTGGCGTTCTACATCGACACTGATAAATTCTTGAATCAACTTTGGTTTTACTTCTCCTATCTGTAAGCTTTGATTTTCCAAGGGCTGTTGACCGCCTAAAACTTGTTTAATTTGTTCATCTAGTAAAGCTTTCATCGTAGCTTTTTTAGTTACCAACCTAGTTATTACAGGCGAAGTATCCAGGTATCGATTTTGCTCAATAGCTAACTGCCGCTCTATTTGTTTGTATTCTTTCAGAGCTTCCTGCACAGTGCTAGATTGGCTGAGGGTACTGGTAGCCAATGCTTGTTGGGGAGTCATTTGTAATTGGTTTTCAAATGCTTTTGACTTAGCACTTGCTTTGATAAAATCCGATTTAGCTTGGTCTATTTGACTTTCTAGTCCCGCCATGACGGCTACTGCTGATTTAGCTTCTTCTTCCAGATTTACCACTTTATTATCTTCTTTGAATTTGCTCAATTCTGCCGCGGCTTTTCGCATAGCTTTGTCGGAATTAGGCAGTTTCTTTTCGATAAACTGTCGCACTGATACAGCTTCTAGACGATTTACTTTTTGATTGTTGTCTATATAAAAAATCATCATTGTCTTTACGACATCTGCTGCTACTTGGGGATTTTTATCTTTGTATGACACTGTTAGTATATCCGCTCCCCTAATAGTAGCTACTGTCAGATTCTTCAAAAAGATTTTGACTTTAAGATGATGATTTTTTTCATCTTGCAACTGAAGCTTGTTGATAGTTTTTTCGACAATTTCAACAGAACGAATCAGTTCAATTTCGGTTGTCAGAGGATTACTTTGCTCAGCAGCAGGAGTCAACTGTCCGATTTCTTTTCCCAATTCTGTCAACGCCGATCCAGGAGTTGTTTTCTTAAATAACAACTTTCCTTCTGCTTCATAAACTGGTTTTTCTTTAAGGGTTATGTAGGTGGCGAGTGCCACCACTGAGGCAAATACAGCTAGGGCTGGCAGCCATCGACGCTTCAAAATCTGCCAGTATTCCTGAAATCCCAGACCATTTTCACTTGATTCCATAAATCTCTCCCAAAGATATATTTTTGGTAAATAGTCACAATATAGGGCTTTTAAACTGATGATTTAAGATTTCCATTTTATCACTTAATTTCCACAATCTCATTGTTTTAATAAATATGTTACTTCCACTCAAAACCCTACTTAAGTATATACTTTTGTTAAGAACAAAGTAAAGAATTATTAAATTCTGGACTAGAGAACCCGTAGTGGGAGAATATAGAGCCAATATCAAGTCGAATTTTAAAAAAATAAATCCCTAACAAGGCAATTAGGAGATGTAACAAATGCTTTGCCAGCTCCCCTTAATGCTAGCACAGAAGTGGATTCTGATTTAATTGCGGAAAAATTTCATCTGTAAGGCAAGTATAAAAAAAAACAAAAAATTCGATGAAGATATCTAGTTTGAGCAAACTTGTTTTCTCATAGCGTCTTATGAATAGCCTAGTCAAAAAAATCAGCAAAGTGTTGGTGGGATTAAGAACCCGTCATTTTTTACTTGTCGATGCCATTTGTTTTGGCATCGCACCGTTATTAGCCCTGGCAATTCGTTTAGATGATACGAGTCTGGCTCCCTATCTAAACAGTTTAGCGGTAGTTACAGTATTATTTGTAGCAGTCAAACTAGCAGTTTTTTATGTTGGTGGCTTATACAATCGTTACTGGCAGTATGCTGGTCTGGAAGAAATGACACAAATAGCGATGCTGATAGGTATATCCCTAGCAGTGGAAGTTATATTGTTCCACCAACTCTACCAGCTAAATAATTCGGCGATCGCCATTCTGCCACGATCGCTGCCGCTGGTAGACACCATGATCGGCTTTTTGTTAGTGGCGGCAGTTCGTTTCAGCATTCCCACCCTGGAAAGATGGAACCAAAAACCGTGGAAAGTTCAACAACGCGATCGCATCCTGATAGTCGGTGCCGGTAGTGCAGGCACATCTCTGGTGCAAACGATGCAAAGGAGCCCAGAGTTAGGGCTAGATCCAATCGCTTTCGTTGACGATGACCCTAAAAAAATCACCAAAAAGATTCGCAAACTGACTGTACTCGGCAATCGTTATAACATTCCCGACGTAGTTCGATCGCTAAATATCAGCAAAGTCATGATTGCCATCCCCTCAGCTCCGGGACAAGAGATTAGGGAAATCGTCCAAATTTGCCAGTCAATTGGAGTTCCAACCAGCACCCTCCCCGGCCTGAATGAGATCATCAACGGTCGAGTCAGTATCGGGAACCTCAGAGAAGTCCAAATTGAGGACTTACTCCGCCGCGCTCCAATCCAAACCGATACCCAGAAAGTCTTGGGATTGATTGGAGGCAAAAAAGTTCTAATCACTGGTGCCGGTGGCTCCATTGGTAGCGAACTGTGTCGGCAAATATTAAAGTGCGCTCCCGCCGAAATCATCATCGTCGGACACGGAGAAAATTCTGTATTCAACATTCAACAAGAACTAACCAAAGTTCTGTCACAACTCAAAAAGACCAGCAAAACCCCAACAGATATTACTCGCATTACAGCTTGCATCGCCGACATTCGTTTGCTCGATCGCTTAGAGTACGTTTTTGAAACAGTTAGACCAGACATGATTTTTCATGCGGCTGCTCACAAGCACGTACCCATGATGGAATTAAACCCGCCGGAAGCCATCACCAACAATGTGCGAGGGACAAAAAATCTGCTGGATATGGCATTGAAATACAATGTGCAAAACTTTGTGATGATTTCCACCGACAAAGCGGTGAATCCAACTAGCATTATGGGAGCTAGCAAAAGAGTTGCCGAAATGCTGGTGTTGCAAGCAGCAAAAAAAAGCGAAAACCCCTTTGTAGTTGTTCGTTTTGGTAATGTTCTTGGCAGCCGCGGTAGCGTCGTCCCCACTTTCAAGCGACAAATTGCTGAGGGTGGGCCGATTACCATTACCCATCCAGATATCTGTCGCTACTTCATGACAATTCCCGAAGCAGTTCAACTGGTTTTGCAGGGCGCAGTCATCGGTGGTGGCGGGGAAGTTTTCATGCTGGAGATGGGGGAAGCAGTGAGAATTGTTGATTTGGCAAATGATTTGATTCGGCTCTCAGGATATGAAGTCGGCAAAGACATTGAAATCGCGTTCACAGGGCTGCGGCCTGGAGAAAAATTGTTTGAAGAGCTATTTATTCCTGGTGAGCAATATAACAAAACTCAACACGCAAAAATTCTCAGTTTGGGTAATGCCAGCCGCCTAGTGAAAGATAATATCGATCGGGAAGTAGAAGCTCTTTGTCAAGCGGGCGATCGCAATGATGCCAATTTAATTGTCTCGCTCCTACAGCAGTTAGTCCCTGAATACATACCAGGATATTCCACAGCAAATTTACACGAAACTACAGCGACAGAAAAAACTGAACCAGTCAAGATTAGCAGTGTAGCATCTGTGCAGTTAGAGAACGATCTGCGAGTGGCTCTGGCCAATGAGGAGTTTCGGATTCACTATCAGCCGATCGTCTGCCTAGAAACCAATAAAATTAGTAGTTTTGAAGCGCTGTTGCGCTGGCAGCACCCGACTAGAGGTTTGCTATGGCCAGACGAATTCCTCACAGCAGCAGAAGAAACTGGCTTGATTGTTCCGATTGGCGAGTGGGTACTGCGGCAAGCTTGCACCCAGATGCAGATTTGGCAGTCGCAATTTGGTCTTGATTCTCCTTTAAAAGTCAGTGTCAATCTGACTAGCAAACAGTTTTTTCACCCTGACTTAATCGAGAATATCTGCCAAATATTGAAGGAAACAAATCTTGATGCTTCTAGTTTGAGATTAGAAATTCCTGAAGATGTTGTGACCCAAAATTCTGAGTTGGCTGGCTCTGTTTTAGTTCAAATTAAAACTTTAGGCGTGCAAGTACAAATCGATCACTGTGGTTTGAGTGATGTATCGTTAACTCAGCTCTACCAATTGACGCGGCTTAAGTATGGAAAATTCGACAGTTTGAAGCTAGATTGCTCTTTAGTAAGTGGTCTGGATGCTAGCCACCCAAACTTAGAAATTCTTCACAAAATTATTGCCATAACTCAGGAGTTAGGTATGGGGATGATTGCCACAGGAGTAGAAACGAGATGGCAAATCGCTCAGCTAAAAGAGCTGAAGTGCGTCTACGGACAGGGATACTTTTTCTCGAAGCCTGTAGAATGCGCTGCGGCAGGTAAACTGATGGGGGCTAAAGTCAATAAAAATTAATTGGGCATCGGTGAATAAAATTGCCAGCCAAATACAGGATTTGGAATTAACCAATTAGCCAGCCGGAAATTAGCTACTAATGCAACAGTTGAAACCACTAACATTACGCCGAAATTTTTCCTGGACTTTCACTGGGAATCTAGTTTATGCAGCTTCCCAGTGGGGGATGTTGGTGGTGCTTGCTAAATTGGGCAGTCCTGAAATGGTGGGTAAATTTACCTTGGGTTTGGCGGTGACAGCACCTGTGATGATGTTTACTAATCTGCAACTGCGAAGTATCCAAGTGACTGATGCCAAAGGCGAGTATGTTTTTGCCGACTATTTAGGTCTGAGGTTAATTGGCACTGGTTTAGCCCTGTTCATAATTGCGGGAATTACGCTGAAAGCTGGGTATAGCTGGGAGACTT
Organism: Microcoleus sp. CAWBG640; assembly: GCF_020883015.1. Lineage (NCBI taxonomy): Bacteria > Bacillati > Cyanobacteriota > Cyanophyceae > Oscillatoriales > Microcoleaceae > Microcoleus > Microcoleus sp. CAWBG640. Next base: position 109,486 of record NZ_JAHRFC010000009.1, on the reverse strand, counting down.
CACTGGTGATTTTGGCGATCGCCTTAGCCAAGGCTTTCGAGTCAATCAGTGATGTATTTTACGGACTGATTCAGCAGCACGAACGGATGGATAAAATTGCGATCGCCCTGATGATTAAAGGCCCGTTATCGCTGTTACTTTTAGCCATCGGAGTTTCGCTGACTGGGAGTGTTGTAGGAGGAGCGATCGGATTAGCAATTGCCTGGGGTTTAATTCTCTGTTTCTGGGATATTCGCAATGGTAGATTAATTTTAAATAATTCTTCAAATGGAAGAGAAGAATCAGATTTATTAGTTGCTGATGCTGAACCTGGAAACAGCCAAAATTCCTTGTACCCGCGCTGGCACCGAAAAACTTTGAGCAAGTTAGTTTGGCTGGCTTTACCTCTGGGTTTTGTGATGATGTTGATTTCGCTAAATACTAATATTCCTCGCTATTTTATCGAGCGGTATTTGGGCGAACGGGAACTGGGTATTTTCGCTGCTATCTCTTACCTGATGGTGGTTGGAAGTATGGTTGTCAGTGCGCTGGCGGAGTCTGCAAGTCCGCGGCTGGCAAAATATTATGCAGAGGGAAATAGCACTGCTTTTGGCACGCTAATGCTCAAGCTGGTGGGGGTTGGCTTGATGTTAGGTGTCGGAGGTGTTGTTGTTTCTGTTGTTGCGGGCCGGGAAATCTTAACTTTACTTTATAAACCGGAGTATGCCGATCGAGCTGATTTGTTCGCGTGGCTGATGGTGGGTGCGGGTATTGGTTACGTTTCTTCCTTTTTGGGTTACGGGATGACGGCGGCTAGGTACTTTCAGGTGCAAATGCCTTTGTTTGTTTTGGTAACGGGGATTTCGGCGATCGCCTGTTTCTGGTTAATTCCGACACAGGGAGTGCGAGGGGCGGCGATCGCGCTGATCCTTGGGGCGATCGTTCAAGCAGTTTTTAGTTTGGGAGTTATCGTCTATGCAATATACAAGATCCAAAAACATGAGAAAACAAAATCACCACCATATGTTAGTTGATCGACCTTCTATCCGAATCCTCCATGCTGTTGGAGGCATGAACCGTGCCGGCACTGAAACGTGGCTTATGCACATCTTGCGAAATATCGATCGCGATCTTTTCCAGATGGATTTTCTGGTTCATACAGATCAGCCCTCTGCTTACGATGAAGAGATTCGCGCCTTGGGCTGCCAAATAATTCCCTGTCTTGATCGATCAAAACCCTGGTTGTACAGTCGTAATCTAAAGCGTATTTTGCGCGAGTATGGCCCCTATGACATCATTCACAGCCACGTCCATCACTTTAGCGGATATATTCTCTGGTTAGCAAAACAGGTGGGAGTACCGATCCGCATCGCCCATAGTCATAATGATACTTCTGAGGTAGATGCCCACGCGAGTTTTTTACGACGGCTTTATACCACCTTAATGAAAGGTTTTATTCAGGGTTCTGCCACAGCCGGCTTAGCTGCGAGTCGCGTCTCGGCAGTGGCTCTATTTGGGGATGATTGGGAGAACAACACCCGTTGGCAAGTGCTCTATTGTGGTATTGACTTAACACCGTTTAAAACACCTGTGGATGGACTTGCCCTGCGTCGGGAATTAGGTATTCCAGAGGATGCTTTTGTCATTGGTCATGTTGGTCGTTTTGAGGAACAAAAAAATCATTTATTTATTTTAGAAATCGCTGCTATTGTTGCTCAAAAAGAACCTGGAATGCGTTTACTCTTGATAGGAGATGGCATTTTAAGACCCATGATCGAGGAGAAAGTAAAACAAATGAGCTTGACACCTTGTATTATTTTCGCAGGATTGCGATCGGACGTTCCTCAATTGATGCAAAGTGTGATGAATATTTTTCTATTGCCATCTATACACGAAGGACTACCAGTGGTCGGTATTGAAGCACAAGCTGCGGGGCTTCCATTCGTTTTATCGGATGTTGTTACAGAAGAATTAGATCGGGGATTACCTCTAATACGACGACTTTCATTATCACAATCTTCATTGCAATGGTCTGATTTAATTTTAGATATTTGGGTAAAAAAACTTGACATTTCTAAGCCCGAAATGTTGAATATAATTGAGCATAGTCCATTTAATATCCAGAATAGTTTGACCAACTTGGTTGATTTTTATCGGAAACTATGGGAATTGACTCAGGTAATTAACGAAGGGAATTTAAAATGACTAAGGAGAATAATAGAAAGGAGAATGAAAATACTTTATTATTACAGTTAAATCAGACTAGATGGTTATTTTTTTCCTTGTGCTGTTACTTAGCCTCTCAGAGTATTACTATTCCTATTTTACCGGTTGGACCTTGGGCACTTTGGCCAACTTTGTCCGATGTAGCATTTGTTTGCCTAGTTTTCACATTTTGGAAATGTCGGCGATTTACCGTCGAGCTTTCTATTCCTGCAAGAAAAATATTTCTGCTCCTGTGCATAGTTTTTTTTGGTTCTATCATCTCTTATATTAGTTATCAGGCTTCGGCAGATAAAGAGTCCAGTGGTTCGATTTTTGGTGCTTTCCAAATTTACAGACTTTCAGTCTTTTTTGCAATATTTTGGTTGATATCAAAAGTACCTTTAACATCCAAAAGACTTGAAGTAGCAAGGTGGATAGTTGATGGAGTCTTGATTTTTGTATGTATGGGAGTTTTCATAACTTATGCAGGTTTAATTCCTATTGATAGCATCGTTGCGCATTTACCTAAAGTGGGACCGTGGCAATTTTACGAAGGCATAGCCAAGTCCGGTGGAAAACAGGGATTGGGATTTGTTGGATATAATCGTGCCTACGTAGCTGCTCAGGTAATGATGCTAATCGGATTGAGAATTCATTTAACACTAAATCAAAATCAAGCGATTTATAATACAATTATAATGGTTATTTCTTTGTTTACTGTATTTATCACCGAGTCTCGCTCTGGTTTGGTATCGATGGTATTTTTTTTCTTGGTATATTATTTATATAAACCTACTCATGCATTTTTGCTTATTACTTCATTCCTGGTAATAACCACATTTGCTATCCAAATTGGATTGCAATCAATTGAGATAAACTCTAATGAAGGATCAATTATTGAACGACAACTTACTGTACTACAAGCTAATAAAAAGGAAAATTTAAGTGGGCGTGATGAGCGATGGGTTGCGCACCTAGCTAGTCTAGATAACAATCCTATCAATTGGTTTGTTGGCAACGGATTTGGCTCTGCCATTGATCGTGGGGACAATGCACATATGCTTCCTTTGCAGATTACTTCCGAAACCGGATTAATAGGCTTAGTAATCTTTTCTTTCTTATTTTCTTTGATACTGCGTCATCTATATCAATTTGAAATTGGAGAAAGACCAATTTTTTGGGTGACAGTTGCTTTTTTGGTTTCAGCAGGAAGCCAAGAAACGTTTTATCCAACTCCTTCTATAGGACAGTTCATTGGCTTTTATCTATGCTCTGTTGCAATCGCTCTTAGGAGAAAATTACCAAACTAATTTTTTTAAAGTTAAGGTCTATTTTTTCTAGCCTCTTCATTAATACAAATAATTAACCATGAACATAAAAATCAACCTGGGCATAGTTTTTTTAGTATCCTTGATTATCAGTTGGTGTTTATCTTTTGATAATGGTTCCATTTCTTTCGATAATCCAGGTTCTCTTTCTAAATCACAAATAAAAGGTGTGATGATTGTTAAGGGAATCACAACTGTGAACGGTAAGCCTTTATTTCCCTTTGGATTTTATCATGTTTCATGGCAATCAACAGCAGCAGAGAGAATAAAAGCTATGCAGAACATTGCCAAGGCTGGATTTAACACAATTCATGTTTCTTCGACAACCGACATAAACGATCAAAGTAGCTATGGGGACTTTCTCGATCAATCAGCACAACAGGGAATATATGTTATTACTGAGCAACAAATTAATTTACAGAATGTTGTTAAGGAGTTTAAACACAAACCTGCCGTTTTAGCCTGGAATATTGCGGATGATGTAAATGATGGCAAGCAAACTCCCCATGATATTCGGCAATTGCATCATAAGATAAAATCATTAGATTACAACCATATTACTTATATAAGTGGATATTCAGATGAAATTTATAAATTCGGGAATAGTTCTGATATAATTGCTATGCAATCTTATCCCATTGGTAACAATGATGAAATTTCTTCTACTTATCGACGAGTGTCTCTTACTCGTGAGACAGTTGAACCATTCAATGGAACTGTTTATGCGAATATACAAGCTTTTGCATGGTCAGATTCTCAAGAACGTATTAAACATCTTGTAATTCCGACTTTCAATGAAGTAAGAAATATGACCTATCAAGCCTTAGTTGCCGGGGTTAAAGGAATTATCTATTACACTTATTATGATCGTAGTTGGTACTTGCCAGATCATCCTCAGTTATGGGAAGGATTAAAATCTTTAGTGCCTGAGATTAATACTATCACTCCTTTCTTATTACAAGGAAGTTGGCGTAAAATAGATGTTAACTACCCAAATGTATTTGGAGCTATTTGGGTGCTCAACGATAAAGCTTTGGTAATTCTCACTAATGCCTCTGACAAAGCCATTAACAATTTGACCATTCCACTACCTATTTCTGTGAACAATCTACGTTCAAAGGTTTCAGAGATTTCTCAGATGAACTTTGGAGAGGGGCAGCTTTCTGGAAAACTTCAGCCACTGGCTGTTCATATCTATTACTTTAATTTGTGAAATATAAAACGGTTTATATTTAATCAAAAATCATCTGTGTAAATTCGAGGGAATACTTTAGAGGAGAATAATATGGAACCACTGGTCAGTATTGGAATGCCGATTTTCAATTGTGAAAAAACTTTAAAATTGGCGATTCGTTCTCTGTTAAATCAAACCTATCCTCATTGGGAACTTCTGCTAATTGATGATGGTTCAGAAGATCAAACATTAAATATTGCCCAGAGTTTCAAAGATCCCAGAATTCGAGTCATAGCCGATGGGCTTAACCAAAAGCTTCAGCGTCGTCTAAACCAAGCCATCTCTTTGAGTCAGGGTAAGTATTTTGCCCGAATGGATGGGGACGACATTGCTTATCCAGAGCGTTTAAAATCTCAAGTAGAATACCTTGAAGAACATCCTGAAATTGACCTTTTAGGAACAAAGTATGTAGTTTTTGATGGAGAAGGAAATCCTATGGGAACAACTCAAGGCAACCTTGAACACAATGAAATTTGTCATCGCCCGAGAGCAGGATTCAATATATTACATCCCACTTGGATGGGTAAAACTGAATGGTTTCGGACTTATCAATACCGAACATGGGCGACTCGAATAGAAGATTATGATATTCTAGTTCGTAGTTATCAAAACAGTTGTTTTGCCTGTCTTCCTGATGTTTTACTGGGATATCGTGTAGCTAATTTGTCGCTCAAAAAGAGTTTAGTAAGTCGCTATAACTTGTCTAGAATTTTATTAGAAAAGGCTTGGACTGAAAAAAAATATGGATGGACATGGGGAGTAGTAGAGCAACTAGCAAAAGCTTCAGTAGATGTTGTGGCAATGAGTACAGGTCTAAATTTAAAAATTCTGCGGCATCGGACTGGTAATCAGCCAGTTTCTCCAAAAGAATTAAGGCAATGGCAAGAAATTTGGGAGAAGTCTAATAGTGATACTGAAGATATCAAGTATTAGGGCTAGAGACATCCAAACAGTATCGAGACGAAATTATCCAAAAAAAGCGGATTGCTTTTTATCGTTATGTACGAGAGATGACTGAAGCGTGGTTAAAACAAAAATAATGAAAAAACTGTTAGTAGTGACAACTATCCCAGAAACCCTGAATTTCTTTTTACCCATTGCTGCTAAATTGCGTGCTCAGGGGTGGCAAGTGGATGGGATGGCCGATCGGGTGTCCCAGAGTCCCAAACATCTAAAAGCATTCGATCGCGTTTGGGATGTCGAATGGTCAAGAAATCCCTTAGATCCCCGCAACTTAACGATCGCGCCCCAACAAATCCAAAAAGTGTGGGCTGAAGAATCTTATGATTTGGTCAATGTTTCTACACCTGTAGCCGCTTTTGTCGCTCGCTATAGCCTCAAGAATTTACGCAAGCAAGGTAAAGTCAAAATCATTTATACAGCCCAAGGTTTTCACTTTTATCGAGGAGGTTCTCCTCACCGCAATGCGATTTTCTTGACTCTAGAAAAATTAGCAGGTTTGTGGACTGATGAGTTAGTTGTTGTTAATCGCGAAGATGAGGAAGCTGCGAAACGCTATGGACTCATCGCCCCCGATCGCGTTCATTATATCCCCGGAACTGGTTTAAATGTGGAACGCTTTAATCCCAGTAATATTCCTGAAACAGAGGTAATACGGGTGCGTCAAGAGTTGGGACTGACACCGGAAAATCCTTTATTTTTGTCTGTGGGAGAATTCATACACCGCAAAAGACCAGAAGATATTATTAGGGCTTTTGCCCAGTTAGGACGTACCGAAGTGCATTTAGCCTTCGCCGGTAATGGAATTCTGTTTGAGGAAATGCAACAATTAGCATCAAACTTAGGACTCCAAAATCAGGTGCATTTTTTGGGCTTACGTTCCGATATTCCGATTTTGCTGCGGGCATCTGTGGCGACAATCTTGGCATCGTCCCAAGAAGGTCTTCCTAATTGTGTCATGGAATCTTTATGTGCAGAAATTCCTGTGATTGGGACTGAGATTCGAGGGACTCGCGATCTGTTGCAAAATGGCAACGGTATCTTAGTAAAAGTGGGTGATATTCAGGCATTAACCCAGGCAATAGCCTGGATTTTAGAGCATCCAGAGTCAGCTAAGACAATGGGTAAAGGAGCAAGAAAACAGATGATGGCTTATGCCGAAAAACCGATTATTGAACTCTATGAATCTCTATACGGAATCCGATAATTTAGGAGAAATGCTCTCTCTCAATCAATCAATTAAAGATTTCCGAAAAACATGAAAATACAAATTATCAATTCAAGCGATCCCTTGTGGCTAAAGACTCTCGAACTAATCCCCCATGATTTTTATCATTTGCCTGAGTACGTAGATTTAGAAGCAACAAGAACCCACGCTAAGGCAGAAGCTATTTTGATTGCCGATGGCGAAAAAATATTTTTCTTGCCTTATTTGTGGCGAGATTGCCATGATTTATTGGCAGATACAGTTGAAATTTTTGATGTCATATCGCCCTATGGTTATCCCGGATTTTTGTTGAATCAATTCGCAACTACGAACCATGATTTTTTAAATTTAGCAATGGATGAATTAACAAAAACCTGGCGGGATAGAAATGTTTGTTCGGCTTTTTTGCGACTGCATCCTATCCTGAACCAGGACATTAATAAAATGACAAATGATGACTTATTTACCGTTAATGGAGAAACAGTTTCTGTAAACTTAGAACTTGAACCAAGTGAAATATGGCATCAAACTAGAGGAGATCATCGGAATAAAATAAATAAACGCAAACGCGAAGGATTTTCGGCTAAAATGGTTCCGATAGAGGAATATATTAATGAGTTTAACGCGGTCTATGAAGAGACAATGGATCGGGTGGGAGCGTCAAAATCATATTATTTTGGACTAGACTATTTTGCAAAAATGAGCGAGGTATTAGGAGACAAATTGCATTTATGTATGGTAGAATTGCATGGGGAAATTACCTGTGGTGGTTTGTTTACTGAATGCTGTGGTATCGTTCAATTTCACCTAAGTGGTACGAAGTCAAGCTTTTTGAAACAAGCACCCACTACTCTAATGTTAGATTATGTTCGATTCTGGGCTAAGGAACGGGGTCATCAAGTTTTGCATCTAGGTGGTGGTGTGGGTGGTACAAAAGATAGTCTCTATCAATTTAAGGCTGGCTTTTCTAAGGAAAGACAAACTTTTTTCACCCTCCGCTTAATTACAGATGAAGAAAAATATCTTCATTTAGTTAAATTACGTGCAAAATATCTGAACATTGAGGTAGAAAAGCTACTGAATACCAATTTTTTCCCGGCCTATCGCTCGAACGGATTAGGATAATTGTATGATGGAAAACAAGAAAAGTTACAGCCAAGTAGAATTTGACAATTGGACAGTTCAAGAACAAAGGAATGATTTACTGTTTCTGTAAAAATACATAATCGGTCAGGGAAAATGAATAATCACCAATCGCCAATCACCAAATTTGCCAAATTAGTTAAGTGGGTATTAGATAGATTAGTTGCTGCGATCGCCCTGTTGGCTTTCTCTCCCGCGATACTAATTGTGGCGATCGCCATTTATATGCGTATGGGCCAACCGATTGTTTTTACCCAACCCCGCCCCGGTAAAGACGGTCGCATTTTTAGCTTCTACAAATTTCGCACCATGACCAGCGATTGTGATGGGGAAGGAAACTTACTCCCCGATGAACAAAGATTAACCGCGATCGGTGAATTTTTGCGTCGCACCAGCTTAGACGAACTTCCTCAACTCTGGAATGTTCTCAAAGGGGATATGAGTTTGGTTGGCCCTCGCCCCTTGTTAGTAAGATATCTAGAACGCTACAGCCCTGAACAAGCACGCCGCCACGAAGTTATGCCCGGTATCACTGGGTGGGCGCAAGTGAACGGTCGCCGACTACTAGATGCAAATTGGTCAGAGAAATTTAGGCTCGACGTTTGGTATGTCGATAATTGGAGTCTGTGGCTGGATTTGAAAATACTTTGGCTAACAGTAGGTCAAGTATTGGGACAAAAAGAAATCAGCCAAGCAAATCATGCTACAAGCGAAGAGTTTAAAGGTAATGAATAAGGAATTAGAATCACTGACAGAAAGATGGGAATTCGGCTCAGAATTCCATTGGTCGGATGATGCTTTAGCACCATCATCATCGGCAAATCTATTTCCAGAAAAATATGAACTATTTGCCACGGGGACAGGCGTTTTATTGTCTATACAACGTTTGTTAAAAGGCGATGGATCTCGATTGAGGCTGCATTTGCCAACCTACTTCTGCATGGAAGTGGCACAGAAAATGAGTAGAGTTTTCGAGCTGTGTTGGTATCGAGATTTGCCTACAGAACCAACACCAGACTTTAACACGCTTCGCCCCTTAGCCGGTGATTTGGTGTTGGCAGTTAATTTGTTTGGGGTGAAAGAAGGGAAAGCTTGGCAAGATTGGCTAACTCAACAGGAAGATATTATCCTAATTGAAGACCACAGCCACGATCCCTTCTCCCTTTGGGCGCAGCAGACTACCGCTCACTACGCGATGGCATCCCTGCGAAAAACACTGCCCATTCCCGACGGAGGGATGGTTTGGTCTGGGGAAAAAATGGAACTCCCTCGACCTTCTCAATCAGAAGAATCACCCGCTGCTTCCCAAAAACTCACCGCTATGCTACTAAAACGAGCATATTTGATGGGTGCGGATATTTCCAAAGATAGCTATCGAATCCTGCAAACCCAAGGTGAGGAACATCTGATTAATGATGGCGATCGCGCCATTTCTACCCTGACAAAAACTATCCTGTTAAGTTTAAAAATTGACGAAATGAGGCAACGGCGAGAAGCCAACATCAGAAAATTTTTAGATTGGGTATTGAACAATAAAAATGACTATTGGCAACCCCTTTGTACTGAGTGGAAACCAGGTGCAGTACCTTTTAACAGCATTATCCTGTGTAAAAATCATCAAATTCGACAAGAACTGCGCCGATTTTTGATAGGCGAAAATATTTTTGCCCCAGTTCATTGGCCACAACCGCCGGACCTAGTATCTGGTAAGGATGCCCTGGCTTTCGATTTATCCAATCGACTCTTGATAATTCCCACAGATCATCGTTATTCCTACAACGATATTGAGCGAGTAGCTGCCCAAATGGGTGTATTTTTACCCACTCATTAGTTATATTTTACGAGAATGAAATACTAGGAGAAATGTTCATGCTTGTCTTTATTATGCCTGTCAAGAGTAAGGAAATTACAAATTCCTGGGAAATCCTCTCGAAATTAGTGGAACGATGCGTTAAGTCTGCTTGTAACCAAACATCACTTAATTTCCGAGTAGTTGTGGTTTGTAACGAGAAACCGAATATTCAGTTTCAACATCCTCATATTTACTATGTTGAAGTAGATTTTCCCGTACCTATTTACAAAGATACCGAACCGGAACGACTGAAGGGTTATGACTATGCTTTGCATAGCAAAGAAATAGTCATGAAAAATGCAGACAAAGCCAGAAAAATTTTAACGGGAATAGAATTTAGTCAACAATTTCAGCCTTCACATATTATGGTGGTAGATTGTGATGATTGTGTTAGTAAAAAACTAGCTGAGTATGTCCATAGACACGAGGATGGTGATGGTTGGGTCTTCAGAAAAGGATACATCTATCGAGAAAACAGTAAAATTCTTTACATGAACACTAAAACTTTTAATCAGACCACAGGCACCTCGGTGATTATTAAGTATGGTTTGCATAAGCTGCTTTTTGAAAATCCTGACTTGTATGCTCATAGCTTTAATGTGTTACCAGGTGCCAATATCCAACCTTTACCCTTTGTAGGAGCTGTTTACACCATTGAAAATGGTGAAAATATTTTAGCCAACAAACAAATAACGTCACAGATTATCAACACAACTTTGATGAAAGATATTGGCTCTCTCATTAAAAAGATTTTTAAGTATAGATTGGTATTTTTGAGTAAGTCAATAACTGATGAATTTGGCTTGTATCCCTGTGGTGGAAGCCATTAGCAACCAGCAGATTAAAAGTGCTGTATACTTAGTCTGCGAAAAATTATTGCTTCCGGGTTGAAATAGCCCAAAGTGGTAATTGGAAACATTACTTACAGTTTATTTTACATAGTGAAAAAACAAATTCTGCTATCAACACCTCACATGGGTTCCCTCGAACAGGAGTTCGTCAAAGAAGCCTTTGACACCAACTGGATCGCCCCCGTCGGTCCCCATGTAGACGCTTTCGAGCAAGAATTCTGCGAAGTAGTTGGCGCTAAACACGCGGCGGCTGTTACTTCGGGTACCGCAGCTTTGCATTTAGCCCTCAAATTAATTGGTGTCGGTGCGGGAGATGAGGTTTTTTGCTCGACTTTGACTTTTATTGCGACTGCTAGCCCGATTACTTATCTTGGTGCAAAACCTGTTTTTATTGATAGCGATCGCACTTCTTGGAATCTAGACCCCAACTTGTTCCGAGAAGCCCTTGACAAACGAGCAAAAATTGGTAAATTACCCAAAGCTGTTGTCATCGTACACCTCTACGGTCAAAGTTGCGACATCGACCCAATTCTAGCAGCTTGCAATGCTTATGAAATTCCGCTCATAGAAGATGCAGCCGAATCTCTAGGGGCTAGCTACAAAGGTCGATCGCCTGGAAGCTTTGGTAAAATCGGCATTTTCTCATTCAATGGTAACAAAATTATCACCACTTCCGGCGGCGGAATGTTAGTTTCAGATGACCAAAAATTAATAGAAAAAGCTCGTTTCTTGGCAACCCAAGCCCGCGATCCCGCTCCTCATTACCAACACTCAGAAATTGGCTACAATTACCGTCTTAGCAATATTTTAGCGGGAATTGGTCGGGGACAATTGCAGGTTTTGGAAGAGCGAGTACAGGCGAGAAGGCACAATTTTGAAGTTTACAAACAAGCTTTAGGAAACTTGCCGGGAATCGAATTTATGCCGGAAGCAGCTTTTGGCAAAGCTACTCGCTGGCTGACTTGTTTGACAATCGATCCAGCCGCTTTTGGTGCAGATAGAGAACAGGTTCGTCTCGCCCTCGCCCAAGAGAAAATAGAAGCGCGTCCGGTTTGGAAACCTTTACATTTACAGCCTGTTTTTGCTGATTGTGAATGTATCGGCGGTGCGGTAGCCCAAGAGTTATTTGAGTATGGGCTTTGTTTACCTTCTGGTTCTAATTTAACTGATAAAGATTTAGAGCGGGTGACAAGTGCGATATCGCAAATTCACAAAGAACATGGATGATCTAGCCGAAGAAAGTTCGGCAAAGGATTCTTTAATATTGTTTACGGTTGTTTGGAAATGATTAAACCGCTCTGGCCGCAAAGTCTCCAGAAGAGAAGAGAGATGAATACAGGACGATACCAAAGTATATCCCCGACTTCTTCAATAAGTCGGGGATATCGGTATTCTGTTTTTTGATTGATGCTGCTACCATTCTTGCAATGCGATCGCAATTCCCTTTCTCAACCCCAGTTCCAAATTATCTTCTTTCAGTAAACTTTCTAATTTCTGCTTCACCTGAGCCTCACCTAGCTGTTTGAGCGCTGATAAACTGTGGAGCCTGATTCTGGTATCTGGGTTAGCCAACAGTTGAATCAAACAATCTAGCGCCCTGAAATCTCCTAATTGACCTAAAGCTAAAGCTAAAGCTTGTTGGACTTCCACCTGCTGGGCTGCGGCATGACTACTTTCGAGAAAATCGATCAGAATCTCAGCAGTTTTGCCTTTTAATTCCGGCGTTGACAGACGCCCCAACACCGTAATAATTTCTTGACAAACAGCATAATTAATGTTAATAAATCCTCCGGTTAGCGCTTGTTGCAAATATTCCCAAGCGGCGATCGTTTCCATCCAGCTTAAAGCCCGAACAGTTTCAATTTGCAATTCCACCGGAGTTGTTACCGATCGCAATAATTCAAATAAAGCCGCCGCCGCTACATCAGTTTTCAGCCGTCCCAGAGCCATCACAGCTTGGTAACAAACTTCCAAACGGATATCCCACAACAAAGGTTTCAGCAAATTAACTAAATCGAATTCTGCATCTAGGTACGAACGAACTCCTAGGGATCGCACGGCTTCTTTTCTGACTGCTGTGGCTGAATCTGTGAGTGCTGCTATCAATACCGGCCCAATCCGCGAGTCGTGAAAGGTGCTAAGCGCCTCGATCGCCGCCAACCGCACTGCAACTTCGGAATCTCCGACTACACTCAACAGCGGTACGATGGTTTCAGTGTGGCGAATTTGAGCCAGTGCTTCTGTTGCAAACTGTCGGGAGTCTGCTTGGGATAACAGAGCTGCTAGGGATGCGACTGCTGTTGGCCCTAAATTCCCCAGGGTTTCCGCTGCGATTTGACTCAATTCTTCGTCGGAATTTTTGACTAATTTTGCTAAAGTTTCAATCACTTCCGGGCGATCGAACTTTCCGAGGATGCGGGTGGCGAACCACTGCTGTTCGGTATCTGCGTCTTCGTTTTCTAGTATATCAATTAAGGGTGCGATCGCCCCAGTTCCCAGATTGGGCAATATTTTCGCAATATCCCATCGATCTTGAAAATCGCCCCATTCTAAGACTTCTATGGCCAAACTTACGGCCTTGTCTAAATTTTGTGTTTCCAGCGCCCGGTGTCCCTTGAGTGGCAGTTGTTGCAAGCATTGGACAAGTTCAGACCAGTTTTGGCGATCGGCAGCGGCTTGCGCTTGTTCTAAAATATTAGACATAATTTTAGTTGAGCTTTTTTAAGGAGGGAGGTAGATGAACGCTAGCTAAGAATACCAAATACTTCTCAACTATCTTTTGCTACAATTACACATTCTTTGACAGTTTGGTCAATCCATCCTCACTGGTAACATACAAACAGAGCATCAATTTTATCCACTTATTAGTTAGCCGTGGGCAGTTGGCCGTGGGCAGTTGATAATGGGCAGTGGGCAGTTGATAGTTGACCTTTATTATTATAACCAATAACCAATAACCAATAACCAATAACAATGAAAAAAATGAAAAAAGCTCTACTGTTAATAAACCAGCACTCCCGAAAAGGGAAAAATCTATTCTCTCAAGCAACTGCCCAATTGCAAGCACTAGGTTTTGAGTTAATTGTAGAGTCTAGCACCGATCCTCACGAACTTTCAGCAATCATAAAATCCTACCAAAATTTGGTGGAATTAGTCATAGTCGGCGGTGGAGACGGCACTCTCAATGCAGCCATCGAAGGTTTAATTGACACTCAGTTGCCCTTGGGTATTTTGCCCATGGGAACTGCCAATGACTTAGCTCGCACTCTCGGAATTCCTACCTCTTTATCAGCAGCTTGTCAAGTAATTGCCAGCGGCAAAGTCCGGCGCATAGACTTAGGTTGGGTGAACGGCCAGCATTTTTTTAATGTAGCGAGTTTGGGATTGAGCGTGCAAATTACCGAACGACTGACGAAAGAAGTCAAGCAGCGTTGGGGTATTTTAGCCTATGCTTTTACTGCGTTGCAAGTAATTTGGAAATCCCGAATCTTTAGAGCGGAAATTCATACAAATAACCAAATTTTTTATGTAAGAACTATTCAAATTGCGATTGGTAACGGTCGCTACTATGGCGGTGGCATGACGATTGCGGAAGATGCAACCATAGACGATCGGCGACTAGATTTGTACAGTTTGGAAACAAATAATTTGTGGGAAATAATCGCTTTACTTCCTGCCATGAGGCAAGGCAATCATGCTATTTGGTCTAATGTTCGCACCTTGGAATCTGAAGAAATTGAGGTGTATACTACCAAACGTCTTGCGATCAATACCGATGGTGAAATCACAACTCATACTCCTGCGAAATTTCGAGTTATTCCTAAAGCTTTAATAGTTATAGCACCGTAATAACTCACAACTTATATATAGCCTTTCTTAGAAAGATGAGGTACTCATGGGCATAGGGCATAGGGCATAGGGCATAGGGCATAGGGCATAGGGCATAGGGCATAGGGCATACCTCACTTTTTTGAGAACCGCTATATAGCCTTTCTTAGAAAGATGAGGTAATTGGTAATTGGTAATTGGTAATGCCCTATACCCATCCCCCCTAGGGGGGGGCAGGGGGCATAGGTGTCAACTTAAGCTCAAACTCAGTCAGAGACTGCTGTTTGACTATTAACGCCAGATCCCCCCTAGCCCCCCTTCCCAAGGGGGGGACAGGAATCTTCTCAAAGTCCCCCTTCTTAAGGGGGATTTAGGGGGATCTAGACTGGGGTGAAAGCGACATTTATCAAGAATTTCAGCCTTAAGTTGACACCAATGGGCAGGGGGGGGTTCCCCATGCCCCATACTTCGACAACGCTGGAGCCCAAGTGCCCCATTACCCATTACCCATTACCCATTACCCACCTAACTGAGAAAGGCTATATATGTGTCTTGTAGAACAGGCATCTTGCCTGTTTTTTTATCAGTTAATAATCGCCCCCAGCGCCGTATTCCCAGGCTTCAATTAATCGGTGAAAATAATATTGCTGCTGCGGTGACAACTGCTTCACCTGCGGTTCTACAGCTTTAGCCAAAGGCTGCAATCCCGTATAAATCCCTAAATTTACATAATGAACCATCCAATCCAACAAATTAGGTATTCCCACCTGCGGGATGATTTTCATCACTAATCCAGGATGACTAATTGCAGTTTTAAACAGCGTTTTTGACAAAGCCGGAAACAGCACGATATCCTGAAGAAATGGTTTGAGTACAGGTTCCCCCAACTCTTCCATTACCTGAAACACACTAGACAAAAGTTGATTAATTTGATTGGGGGCGATTTTCTGATTCATCGCCGCACTCATGGAACGCTGAAACAACCAGGTGACAGATAGATTTGGCTGATAGGGCTGCAAAAGTGCTAGGGAATTTTGACTGAGACTGTCGCTTGTCAAAGCTTCATGAATTCCTAGAGTTAAGCGCTGAAGATGACGCACCATGGCGCCGAAACCACCAAAGCTGAGGGGAGATTGACTGCCGCTGCTATCTCCGACGGGGAGAATTCGATTCCAAGGGGTTTTGAGAGGACTTTGGCGATAGCAAGGGAAAAATCCATAGAGTGCTCTTTGAAATTTAAGCTGGTGAAGTTCGACCTTTTGATATTGGGGAAGCAAGCGCAGATATTCTTCAAATAATGTTTCTAAACTGAATCTTTCTGTGTCGGCATCTAGGTAAGTAAATAGGTAAGTGGTGCGCCCGTCTCGCGCGGGAAATGCTTCCCAAAAATATTGGCACTGATTTTGCATTGGGGTGAAGGATGCAAATAAGTCGCCGGTGTCATTTTTGGGGAATCCTTTAGCGCAACTACCGACTACTAAACAGACGGCATCGGGTTTTTTGCCTTGTCTGGCTTGTCGCACAATGGGTGAAAAATGCCCCATTGCGTCTATTAATAATCTGGTTTTAAATAAATTTGGGGCTGCTTGCGCATCTGTACTGGTAGATTCTATGACAACTCCATTTGGGTGAATGGTTGCTTTTTTAAATGGTGTATTTTCAAATAGTTTACCTCCGGCTTGGAGAAAGCGCTGTTTGAGGGTTTCGAGGAGGTAAACTGGGTCGATTCCAATGTTGAGTACGTCCCGCACCCAAATGTCTGGGGTATCGGGAAAGCTGATGCGGGCTGGATTATATTCGGTAGCAATGGCTTTTTCTATTTCTTCAAGGGATAGTAAATTTAGTTTTAAGAATACGTCTAATTCTTTGCGGGAAATGTTCCATTCTTGATCGCGCCCTCGCAGGATGCCACGTTCGAGTAAGGCAACTCGCCAGCCTTGCAGGGCTAGGGCTGTACCGATTAGTATTCCTAGGGTTGCGCCGCTGATAACTATGTCGAAGTTTATGGTTTCGAGGGGTTGTGGGCTGTACTCGACGGCTTGGGGTGTGGGTGCGGTGTTTTGTTTGAGGTTTTCCCAGAGTCGATCGACCTTTCGCAGGCCTCCAAGGGCGTCTCCCGGTACTTGGGAGAGGATTTTTTCGGTGAGGGACATAGGGTTTTAATATTAAATAGGATTAGTTTTATAGTTTAGCTATTGGTATTTTTAATTTTTTTTAATTAAAAGTGGAACAGGCCTATTGCCTGTTCTTGAATGGAGTAATTGACAGCCATCTTGCCTGGGCCAGACTGATTTCACAGGCTTTTGGGCCTGTGTCACTGGCTTTTGGCAATGATTTTTAATCAAGTGTACTTACTTCTTCAACCTGTAGTCGATCGCACCCAATGCGATCGCACACAATTGCACCACTCTCCGTACTCCGGGAAACTTCCAACTCAGCGTGCTGTGGTGCTTCAAACAACAAACGTTCTCCCGGAAATACCGTGCGCTCAAAATACCAATCAGGAATATTGGTAATCCGAGCAATTTGAATCTTGTTAGTAGTATTGATATACCAACACAGAATCTTTACAGAGGGATCGGAATTTACGGAGTTAATTGTTAAATTCATGTTCTTAAGTTGCTGTTTTTGTCAGGAGGTGATTTAATCAAAAAGTTGACACTTACCAAACTAACACAATTTTTTTTAAATGGCAATAATTATGTTATTTCCCTAGGTATTTCAACGGTTTAATTTGTCTTTAAACTTCTTAATTTACTCTCAATCTTGTGCAAAGACAGGCGTACCTAAAGAACAAGATTCCCATGCACCCATAACAGGTGCGCTCAACAATTGGCACTGACCAAAGGAACCTGTTTGCATTTCATAGTGATGGCAAAAAGTACATTTAGAAATTGAATTGCAATCGCGTTCCGCCGTTACAATGTTGGGCTTGTTTACAATTTTCTGGCGGTCTAGAAGTAGAGTGCTCATCAAATTACTTTTTAAATCATTACTTTCAAGTATGACAGCACAATTTAATACCCTGCGTCTATCTTAAGGCTTACTTATTATTTATTCTGGGTCAGGGAGCTATCTAAACAACTTCCTTTTTTAGATTAAAAGCATAGGGATCGATTTAATCGGCGGATCGACAGTAATGACTAATGCCCTATACTTCGGCTAGCTCCCGTACAATTCCCTAGGTTCTAGGACTTAGGCGCTCTGTCCCTGAGCGCCCGATCGGAGAAGGGTTATATTTTCCTATAACTTGTTAAATAAAGTAGCCAAAATAGTATTGGAAAATAAAAAACCTTCCGGATCGCTTAACCTCAAATTCCCGGACAGCCGTAGCAGTTCGCCCTGATTTAAAGTTGGGTGAAGCGAAGTTATTCCGTCGGGAATCGCCCCATCAGAAGCCACAATTTCCACCCACCCTTGCCGCGAGTACGGTTGCAAAGACTGCCAAATTTTCTCAACGGTTTTTTGACCGAACTTATCAGCTAAATCTGACAAACTCAGCCCTTCTGCTAAACGCAAACCCAGCATTAAGGTTTCTAACAAAACTTCATTTTCTGACAGGGGGAAATTTTGCTTAATTGTCGAGTCAGCATCATCCTGGGAATCGATCGGAGAAATCGATCGCACCCATTCATAATATTCTTGAGTTTTGCGAGGTCTAGTCCATCGCACTCCCTCCACATAACTCGCCGCCCCCATTCCCAAACCGTAATAAGGGCGATTTTCCCAATAAACCCGGTTGTGACGACACTGATAACCGGGCCGAGCATAATTAGAAATCTCGTAATGTTCGTATCCAGAACCGGTGAGAATTTCTCGCGCTAAACGGTACATTTGAGCAGCGGTTTCATCCGCAGGCAAGGGTTGTTCCCCTGCTTGAAAATAGCGGCCGAAAGCTGTGACGGGCTCAATAATTAAGTCGTAACTCGACAGGTGAGTGGGGGAAATTGCTACGGCGGCTCTCAGGGAAGCTTCCCACTCAGAAGCAGTTTGGTGCGGCAGTCCCGATATCAGGTCTAAACTGAAATTGACTATACCTGCTGCTCGAATTATTTCTACTGATGCAAAAATATCAGCGACAGAGTGCGATCGCCCGCAAGCTTGCAACAATTCATCCTGAAAAGCTTGGGAACCCAAACTAACTCGATTAACTCCCGCTGCTACATATCCCCGCAACTGTTCTAAAGTAAAGGTACCTGGGTCTATTTCTATAGAAATTTCCGCCTCAGCAGCAATCCCAAATTGGCTGTCGAGAGTTTCTAAAATAGTAGTTAATTGTCTCACTGACAGCAGCGAAGGTGTACCGCCACCAAAAAAAACTGTGTTCAGGGCTGACCCTTTATTGGGCGTTTTCTGAATTTCTTGACATAGTACCTCTACGTATTGCACGATTGTGCCGGAATTATCGCCATTTTTGCGATCGCCCACTACAAACACCGGAAAATCGCAGTAATAACAGCGGCGACGACAAAAAGGTATGTGCAGGTAAGCCGAACTGGGAATCCCATAATTTGCCCTTTGCGCCCCTTTGTCCCGTTCAAATGTTAAATAATCTGTGGTAAATTTCATTCAATCTCACCTAAAAATTACTATTTCTCATCTTGAATTTTAATTAAATTGTCAATAATAATTATGTATTTTATGACAGTTTGTTAACTCAATGAGAATGGGGCGATCGCCTATTTCAGTTTAAGCACAAACTGTTTTGAGTAGCAGTAATTCCCGAAGCTACCGCCACATCTGCCCCCATCGAGGAATTTGGTAGATGCGATCGCCGGCGACTCATGGCCTACAGGGCGATCGCACATCCCCCAAAAGTGACAACCGCGAAAAATAAGTTTATGAAAATTAATCAGTAAATATAGCGATATCCGTCCGAAAGCCAGAAAAAACTATCGGCACGGGAAAGATATAATGTAAACAAATTCATTAACCTCGAACAATGCTAGACGCAATCATAATTATCTCATTCATAATCGCAGGGGGAGGTATCGGCTTTTACGGAGTCGAACTCCTACCCACTAACTTGCTGGAACAAGTTACAAATATACAAGGTTTAAGTTCTGTACTGGGAGCCTTTGGGGCATTAATCGGATTCGTGCTAGGATTAGTGGCTCAAACTACCTACCGACGGGTAGAAAAGCAATTTCGCGATATGCCGGTGGAAATGCTGCTGACACGGGCGATCGGCTTAATCATCGGACTCCTAGTAGCCAACTTAATGCTAGCCCCCCTGTTCCTGCTACCAATTCCCCGCGAGTTTGGCTTCATCAAACCTCTAGTCGCAGTCTTAGGTAGCGTCATGTTCGGTTTTACAGGAGTCAGCTTAACCGACACCCACGGCCGCGCTTTCCTGCGACTGATCAACCCCAAAAGCTTAGACGCCACAGTGTTAATGGCTGAGGGTACTTTTAAACCTGCCAGTGCCAAAGTTGTCGATACAAGCTGCATTATTGACGGTAGAATTGAAAATCTATTAGAAACCGGCTTTCTAGAAGGTCAAATTATCATCCCCCAATTCGTTCTCCAAGAATTGCAAGTAATAGCTGATTCCGCCAACGACCAAAAACGAGTACGAGGTAGACGCGGCTTAGATATTCTCAACCGCATCAAAGAAACTTATCCAGAACGGATTCAAATTCACTCGGCTGACTACGAAGATATTGCCACAGTCGATGCCAAATTAGTCCGTTTTGCTTTAGATATCGACGGCATTTTGCTCACCAACGATTACAATTTATCGAAAGTAGCTACCGTTCAAAAACTGCCTGTTTTGAATATTAATGATTTGACTCATGCAGTCCGTCCGACTTATTTACCCGGAGACACCATCGATCTCAAAATCCGCAAAGAAGGCAAAGAACCTTCTCAAGGAATTGGCTATTTGGATGACGGCACAATGGTTGTCGTGGAAGCTGGTAGCAGCTACGTTGGTGCTGAAGCCAGAGTTGTTGTTACCAGTGCCCTGCAAACAACCGCAGGGAGAATGATTTTTGCCCGCCCTCAAGAGTCAGTCATTGCTTAACATAAAGTAACATGGCTAGAGCAATTAGGATTAAAAATTGCGATCGTTGTTTCCTACCAGCCCCGATTCTCTACCGTGTTCGGTATGACGAATCGGGGCTGTGGTTTTTTGTATGTCTTAAGTGTTGGGAATCCCTAAGTAATTTGTTCAGGGTGTACCCGAAATAATTAACGTGCTTGTAGCAGACATTCCCAATGCCGAAACAGGTTTTCGATTGTTATTTTCAGCAACACCTTTTCCCGGATATCAAGCAGAAATGTTGTTGTTAAGAGAAGAATACGGCGGCAACTGGTATCGGTGGGAATCGAAAAATATGGAAGGCTGGCTTTGTCCAGCTTTGTTCAAATATTTTACCACAGCACCGCCGAAATTATACTGCAAAGCTGAAAAAATACCATAATTAAAAAACAAGTCAATGAAAAACTTGTCAATGTTTACAAGAAACTTATTTAAACCAGTCGATCGCCTATCTCGAAACAAGCCCAAAAACACCCTGTATCTGTTTGGGGTATTTGCGCTGTCGATCCTAGCAGCAGTCTCCGCAGCGATCGCGGCAATTAGCGCACTCTTAGCCCCCGTGGAACCGCAAATAATGAGTAAATTCCTAGACGCTACAGGGTTCAACGATATCTCATCCTCTGCTTCAGGCGATCGACTCTCACGCCCAATTAATATCTTAATCATGGGTGTTGACGGCGTACCCAAAACTTCGCTAAACTCCCCGAAAAACTTTGACGGGCGCAGCGATACAATACTCCTAGTCCGCATCGATCCTAGAGATAAATCTATTAATTTACTTTCGATTCCGCGAGATACAAAAATCGAAGTCCCCGGAATTAGCTTCAGCAAAATTAACGAAGCCAATGCTAAAGGAGGTTCAGCCTTAGCCTTACGATTAATTAGCACTATGCTGAACAATATTACTATCGATAGATACCTCCGAGTTAACACCGATGCCTTGCGGGAATTAGTCGATTTATTGGGACCAGTTGAAGTATTTGTACCTCACACCATGTCCTATCAAGATAATAGTCAAAAGTTAACCATCAAATTAGCACAGGGCTGGCAAACTCTCAACGGAGAACAAGCAGAGCAATTTGCTCGATTTCGCCATGACGGTTTGGGAGATATCGGCCGCATTGGACGTCAGCAATCTTTGATTCAAGCGATGCGAAATCGTCTCGGAAGTCCAGCGGTATTACCCCAAATACCACAAATTATTCGAGTGATGCAAAAATATGTCCATACTAATTTAAACTTTCAGGAAATATTGACCCTTGCAAATTTTAGTTGGCAATTAGAACCAGATAATTTTAAAATGGTGATGTTGCCAGGGCGTTCTAGTTCAGCCGAAGGAGATTCTAGGAGTTATTGGATTTTAGATAAGACGGGGCGCGATCGCATTATGACACAATATTTCAAGCAAGGCGCATCGGATTTCACCCAAGGGCGATTTCGCAATCCGGGCGATTCTGCTTCACTCAAAAACCTCAAAATTGCCCTCCAAAATGCCAATAGTAAACCTAAAACAGCTAAAAATGTGGCAGCATTTCTCCGAAAAAAAGGCTTTTCTAATGTATCGGTAGCCCCGGATTGGGCAGACAAGCAACTTCAAAGCCAAATTATTGTCCAGCAAGGTGATTTAGAGGGAGCAAATATGCTTCAAAAAGCATTAGGCGATGGTAAAATTGAGGCAGCTTCTACTGGTGAAATCGATTCGGACTTGACAGTTCGCATCGGTGAAGATTGGATAAAAAGATTTTAAATAGACTTGCTATAATCTCAAATATTTAAATCCTTGTCGGTGGGACAGGCTCAATATTAGCATCAAAGCCACCGACTTGATTTGTCCTAATTATCCACAGGAATGATGCTTGTTTTAATAATATTTTGGCAAGTTCATCTTGGGTGCGTCTGGGTAACATGGTTCGGTAACTAATCGCAGCTTTTAGTGGATTAGTTATACTCCTGAAGTGACTTTTTTTATGGTGAGCATGAATTCCCACTAATCTAGCATTTTTGCGCCAATCAGGACGGACAATGCCCAGGGGAATTAAGATTTTTTCTAAACTTTTGCCTAAGGCTACTAATTCTTGAAATCTTTGAGTTTGTACGTCGGTGGGATGGGTTTTTAGCCAGTCTTGAATCTGAGGATTTGATTCTACTTCGGCAGTGATTTTTTTGATGGTAGCGTAAATTGCTTGACTGGAATCTTGCACGCAGGAAGTTGCAGGGGTGACTAAACTCGCCCCGGTACCGTCTCCGCTGCGATAACGCGCCATCATGATATCTAATTGCTGGTTTAATTCGTCTAAAGGTGACAATTGGATGCTGTCGAAGTGGTAGTCAAGACACACGCAATCTAATTTACAAATGATATCGCAAACTGGGCGATCGCCCAACCAACCTCTTGCCAAGTCTCCCATATAACTTTGCCATTTGCTCGCACCGGCGATAATTCCGTCGGGATTGTGGGCGTACACTTGTTTGTATTCTATGTCAAAACGTAATTCATTGGTAAATCGATCGCGCACAACTTTGGCTATGCCAAAAGCAAAATGTCCCGTGACAATTCCCAGGGGGGCGAATTCGGCTTTTTTGCCACCGATACCGCCGAAACAGTGAATCACGATACCCATATCTCCTTCTTGCCAAGGGGAAGTACGAGCGTTTTCTGCTTCGTTTGACGACGATAATAATACTATCTTAGCTTGCCCTTTTTGCTGGCGTGTATTTTGCCAATTTTTGCTGTTTAAATAATCCAGAGATTTGGGCAGTCCAAAATGTGTTTCATCTGGGATTAGTTTGGTGATTTTTCGGGGTTCGATTGCTTGGACAACAAAAATATTGTCGGGACCTTTTTCGCCGTAAATGTACCAGCCTTCGGGATTTAATGGGGATTTTTCGATCTGGTGATTTGTAGACCTCGCTACGCCATTTTTGTCTGGCTTGACTTGGGGAATCCGAATGATTTCGGCGGGGCCATCAAACTGTTGAGATTTTTTGTTAAAATGGCGGACAATAAATTTGTCGCTGTTGGGTTTGTTTCGTTGGAGAATTGAGATGAGGGCGCACCAACGTCCGATAATTTGTACTGGTTCGCGCTCGATGGTGAGTTCATAGCGATCGCTGCTGCTATAATGAGTAGCGATCGCTGGACGTCGCAGCATCACTGTCACGTTGTCTTCTAGTCTACTACCTGCCAGAGTTTCTAAAGGGCCGACATTGGCTAATCCGTTCAATCTATCTGGATGGATGTTGCCCGCTTTTTTACTATTTTCCACCTGTTTGGTGAAGTTAATATCTTGGGTGACAGCGTGGACAAAAAATTGAACTTCGCGATTGGTACTCCATTTTAAATTAACTATTTTACCGATAAATTTTTGATACTTTTTCGGTGCATGGAAAACTTCAAAAAATACTGAACCGTAGGGTTGCCGTTGTTCCTTTGATGGCAAAATTAAACGTCCATACCAAAGAGCGATGGGCTGATATAAATGGGCGATGGCTGGGGAATTTTTGTAGAGATTTTCCCCAGGTTGCAATGGCGGCACATTGCTGTTTTCTTCAAATATATTAACCGCGTCATGGCTGATATTTTTTCTGAATGGCAGCCTTAAATCTTGTCGGTATTTTTGGAAATTCGCCTGCAACCACTTGATGAAAATCATCATAAAAATAAAAGCGGTTAACGAAAAAATTACCGTCAAAATTATCAACCCAATTCCGAAAAATAACCTGTTGACAAATTGACCTGACAGGAGAAGAGTTTTAGACAAGGCAAAAACAGATACTGTCATAAAATAATATCTAAAAACGAGTTTTTGGTTCGATCCAGTCGGTGCTGGTTTGAGTGCCGAAAACTAGGGCTCTATCGTCGTTGACAGCTACGGTTTGGCCGGTCGTATCAACGGCACAAAGAGGCCAAGTTCCCTCCCCCAAATTGCCAGCGCGGAACAAAACTTGTCCTGGACAAACTTGACTCCAACCCAACAATACAGCATGAGTGTAAAGACTGCGAGCGGGAGCAACAGTATAGGTATAATTATCATTTTTGTCCCAGATGACAGCGTAGTCAGACATATCCGAAGAACAGAAAATGGCTTCAAATTCGCGGGCGAGGAGGCGGGAACCTGTTTGATTCCAACCAACTGGTACTAAAATGGCGATCGTCCCAGACATATCAGTTTCGTCAGTAGCGTAAAACCCGCTTTCAGCCAGTGGCGAAGCAGCAGCCACGGTTTGCAGTTCCCCCGTTTTCAGATTTTCCACAAACATGACACTACTAACTCGACACTGGAATAATTCCGGCTGCACTTGTAACTCAATGCGACTGTAAGCCGCGTATTCACCATTAACCGAAACTAGGGAAGGACTGCGATAGTAGCGGACGCCAGAACCCATAGTCGAGCTAACTTTAGCATGAGTAGTGGTGATCCATTCCCAAGGAACGGGATAAGGGCTATTTAAAGGGTCGTTCATGGAGTTTTTTCCAAAAGTTATATTGCATTATCTAACAGATTTCACATCTAAAATCGTCAGATTTAAAATCTCACCAAGAAACTGGGTCTGAAGCCCCGTCCTTCGCCCCTACGAATATATTTGTAAAACACAGATGCACCCTGTATGCCTAACCCCTACTCCACAGGAATGATTGTTTATGTTTTCATCTCCAATCTCAAATCTTAAACCTAAAATCGAATGATAGTATCAAAATTGATATCGTAAGTGTACCGAGAGGGAGGAGCCATGACGGCATCTTTTAATCAAAAACCTTCAATTCCCCCAACTCGCGTCCCCAAGTCGCGGGGGAAAGGTGTTTTCGTACTATCGCTGATTTTTCGACTGTTACTGCTGGGGGTAGGCGGCGGTTTTGCCTGGGTTTTGGGAATGTCGATCGCCCAAATTTACCCATCTAGCGCCACGGAAATGCCCCTAGCCGAGAGATTCCTGCGTCTAACTCAAAATTTGACCCCCGGTGCGAAACGCCCACGAGCCAAGCAAATTCCGGTGCTACCAACACCAACCACTACGCCGAGCCCGCAGTCGCAACTCAATCCCGCCGCCAAACAGAAGTTGCAGTCAGATTTGAGACAGTTACAGGGAGAGTTGAACGCCCTCATCGGGCGCACGGCTGCTTTGGAAAGCCAGTTGGGTAGCAGTCGCCCGACGGAAACCTTGGAAAAGCGATTGCAGTTGATGTCACGGGAATTAGCATCACCGGAAACAGCCTCAACGCCTACTCCGGCTTTACCCGCCATTGGCGCGACTGCAACTCCACAGCCTGTGACGGAGGCGCAACCAAGCGATAATCATCCCGTGTTTGCAGGGGAAGCGCTGATGGTGACATTGCCTAGCGATGTTTTGTTTGATACTGGCAGTATTTCCTTGCGCGTGGGAACCAATGCGATTTTAGATAATTTGGTGGCGGATTTGCGCAATTACCAGGGGGCGACGGTGCAGGTTTCTGGACACACTGATAATGTGGGGGAAGCGGTGGATAATCGCAATTTGTCTTTTGCGCGAGCTCAGGCGGTGGCGAACTATTTGTCTAATGTGCTTGGGGAGAAGTATCATTGGGTGGCGATCGGCTATGGAGACAGTCGCCCTTCGGTGGATAATGGTTCCGATGCCAATCGGCAGCGCAATCGCCGCATTGAAGTAGCAATTAGTCAGTAGTCAGTAGTCAGTAGTCAGTTGGCAGTTGGCAGTTGGCAGTTGGCAGTTGTTGTTCTAACAAATAACAAATAACTAATAACCAATTTTATTATGAAAATTATCTTTTTTGGCACTCCAGAATTTGCGGTTCCTACTTTATCCAGCCTGCTAAGTCATCCCGAATTCGAGGTGGTAGCTGTTGTCACTCAGCCGGACAAGCGTCGGGGAAGAGGCAATCAATTGATGCCTTCACCAGTCAAAATGGCGGCTTTAAATCACAGTCTCCCGGTTTTGCAGCCCTCGCGAATCAAGAAAGATGCCGAAACAATTGCCCAACTGCGGGCAGCGGAAGCTGATGTGTTTGTAGTGGTAGCTTATGGTCAGATTCTGTCTCAAGAAATACTGGATATTCCTAATATAGCTTGTGTCAACGTTCATGGTTCAATTTTACCGAAGTATCGCGGGGCGGCACCGATTCAGCGCTGTCTTTATGAGGGAGAAAAGGAAACTGGAATTACTACGATGTTGATGGATGCGGGGATGGATACTGGGGCGATGTTGTTGAAGGATTTTGCAGGAATTACGCTTTTGGATAATGCTGATTCTTTGGGAGATAGGCTGTCAGAAATTGGGGCGGATTTGTTGGTGGAAACTTTGGTTAAATTGAGGGATGGAAAAATTGAAGCTGTTGCTCAAAATGAGGCAGAAGCGACTTATGCGCCGATGATTAAGGGTGCTGATTTTGTGTTGGATTGGTCGAAAAGTGCGATCGCGCTGCACAATCAAGTTAGGGGTTTTCACCCCGATTGTACGACGACTTTTCACAGCAATTCTCTGAAGGTGATGGCTACAGCCCCAGTCGGACCAGAATATTGGCTGCAATTACCGCCAGAGTTGAGAGTTTTGGAACGGGAATGGCCTGTTTTATCCCAGTTGTCAGGGGAGAATGGGGAAGTTGTTAAGGTTGTGAAGGGCTTAGGGGCGATCGTCCAAACTGGCAATGGTTTATTATTATTACGGGAGGTGCAGTTAGCTGGTAAAAAAGTGCAGTCTGGGGTGGATTTTGCCAATGGAACTCGATTGGCTGCGGGCGAGATTTTTGGTGGTGTGGAGGTTAAGGGTTAGGTAGAACCTCGAAAGGTTGATTAGTTTGTTCCCATGTCTGAATCGCTATATAAAGTTTTGTCAGCCGGAAATGAGCAGACTCATAGGCTAGCCTTAAATTTATTTCTAGTACATTAGGTTCAACCTGCTTTGAGTTACAGGAACCTAATGCTTTACAAAGTGCGATCGACAAAATAGCAATCATATCGTGACCGCAACAAATATACCATATATCTTGAGTATTTGTTTTTAAGCTATCCATTTTTTGTTGAATTTCTCGATCGTCAAGTCCCAATTTTTGGGATTTATCTTTCAGTGTTTTAATCAATTTCGATTCATTTAGTGCCAAGGTTTTCTCATCTACAAATTTTTTAAATTCTAAACCTTCAAATTTTAAACAATAATCAAACTTCAGCGAAGCCCATCGCAAATAACCAATAACTTTGGCACTTTCGAGCAAAGTCTGGCGAATATCTTTAGCAAAAAGCTTAATTTTATCTTCAGAACCGTGCTCGGCAAGAACTTTTTCAAGCGCTGGTGACTTCAGCAGCATAGTTTCCAAATCATGAGTATCTGTGAACAGCAAATTTTGACTAACTGAAACAGTTCCTTCTAATATATTAAAATCAGCATCAACAATAGCCAAAACACCAACAAAGTTACCTTGTTCAAGGATATTTAGCACTTTCACAGCATTGTCCTTGTTATGGGCAATTTCCACACGGCACTTTGTGGAGTGTACCAAGTTTTTCCATACCCGTGCGTCTGTATCTCCCTCAACAATTAAAATAGATCCAGTATATTGAGATTGAGTTCTCAGTAAGCGAATTCTGTTGGCAATTCGATCGGGCTTAAGGTTTTGTGGATCGAATTTAAGGTTTTGTGTCATTCAACTAGCCCTTGTAATTCTACTGTCAAATCCCAGCTATCGTCAATAATATCTGGAGAGTGAGTAGCTAACAACACGTCAAAGTTTGCCAGTTTAATAATTGCTCGCAAATCTTTGAGAAACTCGATTTGCCATGCTATATGCAGCGAAAGTTCTGGTTCGTCAATGAGAACAAGCGAGTTAGGTTGAACTTTGAATAACAACTCATAAAGCATTACCAGTTCGTGCTGTTCCCCGAAAGATAAATCTGTGGGCGACAAAGGTTTACCATCAGGCGTTGTAAAGGTAAAACCTTTCTCTTTACTAATGCTCATATTTTTATAGAGAAATCGCTGTTTAATAATTCTTACAAAAAGTTCTATTTTAGTAGCGAGTTCCTTAAAAACCATGAGTTTTTTTTCGACATCTTCAACATAAACTGACAAAATATTTTTTGTGGTATTATCAATATGTTGTTCGATTTGAAAATCAGGATTTTCGTCTTTATCTAAAAGACCAATTTCTATGAGGTGAGAACGCTTTTCCTCGATGTCATTTAATTGGTTACGCAGCGTTTCTTCTGTGACATTCGAGGATGTTTTGTTATTAAAAATTCTTGCGGGAAAGGTTCTTTCAAGGGATTGAGACAATGCACCATATTCAGCCAGTTTTGCTTGAATCTCTTCTGCGAGTTCCTGAGAATATATATTAACTGAGGGAATCATTGATGGGTGTTTCGTGTCTACCGCCGCTTCAGGAACATTTGAGGGAGTTAACAAGCGCTGAGTTTCTATAAAATGAACGTCGATGGAGCTTTTTAGTTCTGACAGCCACTTTGGTTCCTTATTAATTTTTATGCTTGAAGTTAACTCTTTAGTCAAGTTAGTCAAGCTCTTGATCAGATTTTGAAAGGCGGTTGATTCGGAAGTTTTAGTTTGTGTTTCTATACCACCTGATGACTGTAATCTCTCTTCTGTGATATCCAAAGAAACATTTGTTTCTGCCAATGAACCTATTAATAGATTAGGTGAAAATATCTCTGCTTCTGCACCAGGCTTAGAAAAATAAAATATCAAATCTTTATTTTTTTTGTCTTCAATTGTATCAATAAATTTATTTATTTGTAGATAACTGCCATCATCAAAGTCTATTCTAAATTCTTCAAATGGAATAGTCCGAAGTTCTGAGTAAGGTGAATTAAAAAAATCATTAATTAACCTGAGCAAGGCTGTCTTACCAAATCCATTCGGACTGTGAATAATCGTGATTCTATCTTCCATATTGAGCGCAACCGGATGGTTGAACACTCCAAAAAGTTTAGTGACAGAAATCTTATTGATTCTCATTTTTCCCTCTAGTTATATCAAATCAGTTAGTATTGAAATTATTCCTATCTCTCTTCTCTTCCTCTGTGTTCTCTGCGTTCTCTGCGGTTAAATAATTCCCATACCTAAAATTCTACCACAACTTCCTCTTTCCCACCCAACAAACCCTGGGCCGCCTCCAACATATTCTCCGCCACATCTTTCAAATCTTCACGACTTGCCAAATAAGTTTTCAAAGCATCTAATGGGTCTATACTATTGTTAGCATTCAATTCGGGCAACCGCGGCCTTGCTAATTGACTGACTAATTCCGGTTGAATTGTGTAGCTGTGCGCTGCGCCCAAAAGTGCGTGCAATTCTGCATTATCAATTAAGTCTAATTGTTCCGATCGCAATTGGTAGATCAATCTCACCACCGCGTCTGATATCTCTTTCTTCCCAATCGCTTTCACCAACTCAGTTTGCGGGTTTTCCGCTTCAGCCACATTCACCTTAATCGTCTGAAATTTCCGCACAGGTAAAGCGCAAAATTCCCACTCAGCTTGGCCCCGTTGCAAATTAACTAGCACAAAACCCTTGTCTTCTTTCTCTTCGCTAAAATCAACCCGTTCAATGCTTCCAGGATAAACTACGGGGGGATTGTTAGAAGCATTCAAATTTTGGTGTTTGTGAACGTGGCCGAGAGCCACATAATCGAAACACGAACGAGTTAACATGGAGACGGGAATATTAAAGCCTTTTCCCACTGCTAAAAAACGCTCTGCACCCAAACTGGCTTTATCTGCCATTAAGTGTGCTAAAAGTACAGTGGGGATGTTTGGATCGAGACGGCGAATTTCTCCTTCTAGGGCGATCGTCAGTTTTTCGGTTAATAATTGGTTAACATCTCCCACGGAAAGGTTTTCGGTTTCTGATTTAGTCATTAAGGTCGATCGCGTCAACCAAGGTAATGTTACCACCTGTACCGGGCCGTTGCGGGTTTCGATGCGGTGAGTATCCAGGCGATCGCCTACAATAAACTTAGGTATACCCAAAGTCCGATAAATTCCCAAACTCGCGCCACCTTGTCCCTGGGAATGTTGATCGTGATTTCCTACCAGCAAAACCGTCGGAATTTGCGCATCCACCAAGCGGCTAAATTGACGCGCAAAAGCCTCTTTGACAAACGGTGGTGGCGTGGAATCGGGGAAAGCATCCCCGCCGAATATGACTAAATCTACGGGTTCAGAAATCGCTCTATCCATACATTTACTCAGGCTATTGGCGAAGTCTTCCAAGCGTGTATTTAAACCTGTTTCGGGATTAACGCGCCCGTGAGAAAAGCCGCTTCCCATGTGGATATCTGAAAGATGTAAAATTTTAATCATTTTGTTATTGGTGATTGGTTGTTAGCTTAGTCGTGATTGAAAGTGCAACTATCAACTCCATCTTAATTTTACACTTTGTTGGGTTCTAATTCAATACTGCGGCGCTGGGGATTGATCCGTTTTTCCATCGCAAATATTGCCTGATCCTCCTCCAACCCGATTTCATGAAACTCTTTAAACAAAAACCCAGACTCAATTTTCGCAATCACAGTTTCCAGCCACTTGTCAAAGGAATCATATTCAATACTTCTAAACGGATAACTCTTGTAGTCAAAACTGATGATTTGTCCGGGAATACCGCCGAAACAGCCTTCAGTATCCACAACCCGCAGCCACCAACTATCTACTTTCATAAACGGAATCCATGCTTCATTCCAATATTCCCCTGGTTTCCATTCAGAGAAACTAACTTTACTCTCCCCATCCCAAAAATCTTTCTCCTTTGCAATACGTTGTAAAGGTAAAAGACTCCTACCATGCTCGAAAGGAAACAGCCAATTATCCTCTAAACTTTCATAGGCTGAACCATTACAACAGCGGTAAAAATCGTAGAATGTTTGAGGAAGTTCCCGTTTGTAACGATTTTTGAATAATTCGATTTCTGTTTCTGCTACACCGGGATTGAGTAAAGTTAGCGCATCGGGATAGTAATTTTCTAAGGTTTGTACAAAGGTGCTGACGAGAGGAGTTTGGGGCCGCAAGTGGTTGTCCATATAAGCTCATCGGCATTTAAGTTACATGATACAAATTATAGCAAAATCCCCAAAACCAGGTTGCTGTGAAAACTCCCAAATTCTCAACTAAGGGCGGTTATTTGATGCGCTCTTTTATGTATTCTGCGATGGCTGGTTGCAGTTGGAAGAGGGTGCGATCGCCCTTTTGGACTTTTTCGATTAACAACCTCCGTCTCAAGGATTCCACGGCTTTGAGGAATTCTGACGGCGATAATTCGAGCAGGGCTGGCTTTTTGGAGATTTCGACTGGTTTGTTTTGATTTGCCAACCAGGACAATACTTGTTTTTCCGTCTCTGACAACCGCTGAAAATGTTGGTCTAATAAGTATTCTAGGTCTCCTAAAACTAGGCTATTATAGGATAAAAAGTCAGTAACATTGCCGCTAAATAAGTCTTGAATTCCAGCAGCTACTATATTTAACCACAAGGGATTGCCTTGGTAAAGCTCAATCAATTCTGACCAGTTTTCTGATTCGGCTAAGCCTTTTTTTGTGAAGATTTCTCGCGCTGCTTCGCCTAAGCCATTGAGTTGCAATGTTTGACAACTTTTTTGGTGGCTTTCTAAGGCTGCAATTTCTCTGGGCTTTTCCCAACTGAGCAAGATTATGCAACTGTTGTGGGATGATTCTGCTATTTGTTTGAAGAATGGGCCGTAGTTTTCATAGCCCGGTTTGTAGTTTCCTGCTAGTTGTTGGCTGCTGAAGATTGTTTGCACATCATCGAGGATGATGAGACAACGGTGGGAACGTAAATGGTGGATTACCCCCCCCAGCCCCCCCTTGCTAAGGGGGGGAGAAAGAGGTTGAGTCTCTTGGCCGCTATAGTCTATTACCCCCCCCAGCCCCCCCTTGCTAAGGGGGGGAGAAAGAGGTTGAGTCTCTTGGCCGCTATAGTCTATTACCCCCCCCAGCCCCCCCTTGCTAAGGGGGGGAGAAAGAGAAAGAGGTTGAATCTCTTCGCCACCCCTGGGAGAAGCAGGCTGAATTTCTTCGCCCCCCCTTGATAAGGGGGGGTTGGGGGGGTTAGTTTCTTGCTGCTGCGATAGGGATTGAATTATGTCGGTTTGGAGTGATGCGAGGGGTGGCGCGTTGTGGAGGCTTCGCCAGATGATGCAGTCGAATTCCTGTTGAATTTGTGGGATTAGTTGCAGTGTCAGGGCGGTTTTGCCAATACCGGATAAGCCGAGGATGGTGATGAGGCGGGTGCGGCTTAAAATCCAGTTTTCGAGGGTGGTGAGTTCGGATGTGCGATCGAAAAATGTCGAGATTTCTGGTGCGTCGCCTATGTCGATGCGGGGCTGTTTTGCTGTTGGTTCGGGGTTTTGGGGTGTTTTGGGCGATCGCACTTTTTCAGAACAAATATTAAGCTTATTATTAACTGTTATACTCTCGCCTGTTATATTTTCAACAATTGCTGATTGATAATTATAAACTATACCCTTTTCTAATACAGCCCTAAAATTGTTTTTAGTAATATCTTTTTTCAATCCTTTTGAAAGTGTTTTCCAAAGGTCCGATCCGACATTTCTAACATGACTTGGACTTGTGTAAAGTTCTTGAGCAATTTGCGTGTAAGTTGCGTCTTCCAATGTCCCCCGCAGAATAGCATCTTGCACGTAATCTAAATGCTTTCCCGTCTTAGCAAAAATTAGCTGATCTGCCAGTGTCAAAACTTCTGCAATATCCATAGATTCGGGAAAAGCTGGAGTTTACACCATAGATTATACCTGACATTTCGTACAAGTGTGACATTTTTGATTTTGTCATCTATCTAAAGTCAGGATTTTTCCTACACAGCTCATCCTTTATATTAGTTCATTAAGGTGTTGAGAGGATATTTTATATGAAACGCGATCGGTGGCTCAGTGGTTTGTTCCTCGCTGGGATGTTATGTGTGATGTTAGGGACGGTTGGCGCACAAGTGGCACAAGCCCAGCGCCCGATTCCTTTGGCTGACCTGAAGTGTGTGGTCAGATCGGGTAACTGGAGATCTAACCAACAAGATATTTCTGTCGGCAGACAAATTTACACGACTGTTTTATATATTGAGCCTAATACCGCTATGACTTGTAGACTTCCTGGTGGCCCGGCTACTCTCCGGTTGGAGTTTGCAATTCCTGACACTTCGCAAGCCCCACCAGCACGAATAGATGTCTATGTTGACGGAAATCAAGTAGCCTCCCAGACAGGGGACTCAGGTCAAGTAAATACAATGCTAGTAAATATTAGTAGTGGCAAAAGTCTAGCAGTAGAAGTATTTTGTGCTAGAGCCACAAATTGCGGTGGTTACTACTGGTTTATGAAAGCTCAAATTGAGCCAGGGGCGCGCTCTCCTGGGAGAAGATAAATTATGAGTATCAGCCGCCGTCAATTTAATCGGATCGTTATCTGGGGTGGCGCTTCTTTTGCTGCTTCCGCAACATCCGGCATCTTTTTCCCCAAACCTGCTGAGGCTTATTCCCTAGAATTTCCGATTAGTGCTTTATCAGCCGATCGCGTTTTCAACGGTATTCAAAAAAATTGTGGAGCCGAACCCATCCCCGGCGTTCTCTCACCAATTTTACAAGGTAATAGTAATGTTAGCAGTAAAATAGAGGTAGCCGCAGCCAACCGGATTCGCACCGCAGACAAAGAATTTGTCAGCCGCAATTTTACTAGCAAAAGAACCGAATTAGCCATGACTGGCAGTGGTGTTGAGGGGAATAGCACTATCAGTAGTTTGTGGGGCAGACAAAGACAGGAGAAAGTCGGCCCGAATGTGGGCTTTGGCTTCGTGCAAAAGTGGGAAGATCAATATAGCGATGCCAAAATTTCGGGGCCGACAATGTGCGCTATTCATAACGCTCAAAAAGTCTTAGCAGACCAAAGATTAACACCTCCAGAAATCGCCGCTTCTGTCTTACCAACGCGATCGCGAATAGATGATACAACAGCTTGGGGAGGAGATGCGGATGCGTCTGCTGGGAGGAATCCTGGTGCTGTTTTTGCTCAATACGATACAGCCGCAGGTACAGTGACATCTCGCTATGATTTAGTTGAACCGGGGCCGAAAGGTTTTGGGCGGGTTGAGTTTACTATTGAAGCGGAAAATCAGCCTCGGCGGGTGATTTTGGTGACGGTGAGGTTTTAGGGGAAGAGTAATATTAATTCTCGCGTTTGTTGTCGGGTCCGACGGGGGTTTAAACCCCCGTCTCATAGCGAAAGTCCTTTGAAAAGGACTGAAATGCCGACCGTCATACGGATATTCAGTAGGGACACAGCAGTGCTGTGTCCTGTTTTTATATCTGTCAACTTCTGATTTTTACTGCTCATCCTGTAACTTATTTCGCTGTGACGAAAACCGTTGAATGCGACTTTGAATATCGGAAACCATCCCTCGAATTTCCTGCATATCTGTGGGAATTAAATGTCTGGTGAGCTCTTGCAAAATTGGGTCTAACTCAACCGAGTAGTTGAGCAGGAGAAGGGTAATATCATTTTCATAAATACTCACCCGTGAAAAATTACCTTGTCGGTAAAGAGAGGGGAGGGCAAATAACTTGAGCAATACTAATCCCTCGACTGTAACACAGCGAACTGTACGACCTCCGAATTCTCGATTTGCCACACAGCTATTTCTTACTAATTCAAATAAGGAATTGCGAGTCAATAATAAATCGATCTGCACTGTCTCATAAACTCCCCTAGCAAAGTCGCGGTTTTCCTCCGTAACTGCAATTTCAGGCAATGTTGCTAAGTCTTCTAAGGAGAGAATCAAATCAATATCTTGGGTGTTGCGACCTTCTATGTAACTTAATAATGCTACGCCACCTACTAACAGATAATCTATGTTGCGTTCTGCTAATGTAGTAAACAATCGGTCAATTATTTCTGGTAGATTATCGGAGTTAGAGAGGTCTGTTCCCCAATTTTTCATATCGAATACTACTCCATTTTTAATGATTTCACCAATTGCTACAATGCCAGTCATGTTTGTTTGTTTCAAATGTTGGTGAACCCGCCCCTACAGCATTAATTGCCATAGTATTAGTCGATTATATCATCAAGTTTACTACTTTTGCAATTGACCGATCGCATCTAATGCTTTTTGAGCATCAGCATTCATGCCTTGAACCCTAAATAAACGAGCCGCTTGCTGCAAATCTGCGATCGCCCCTTGTCTATCTCCCATTCTCACCAAGGTAATTCCTCGGTTAGCAAAAGCCTTGGCATAACTGGGATTGAGTTGAATTGCTTGGGTGTAATCGGCTAAGGCAGAGCGATCGTTATTGATGCGAAATAGCGCCAATCCTCTGTTAAAATAAGTGTTAGCGCGACCGGGATTAATTTGCAGTGCTTGATTGAAATCGTCGATCGCCCCTTTTTGGTCGCCCAAGTCCGAAAGCGCCAATCCTCGGTTGTTGTAAGCTGCTGCAAAGTTTCGATCCAAGCGGATGACTTGAGTATAATCGGCGATCGCCCCCGGTTTATCTCCCAATGCCGACAACACCAGCCCCCGATTGTAGTAAGCGTCAACATAACTGGCATTAAGGGCGATCGCCTTGCTATAATCAGCGATACTCTTGGGCATTTGTTTCAAATCGAAATAAGCGAGGGCTCGATAAAAATAAGCTTCCGTGTAATCAGATTGAGTTTGAATTGCTTCGTTGAAATCGGCAACAGCACCTGACAAATCTCCTTTGTCAAACCGAGTTAAACCTCGAACATAATAAGTCTTAGCATCTTGCGGATTGTTCAGTTTCAGAGGTGCATTAGTGGCGGTTGAAGTATTTATCAAAAGAGCCGATCGATTTAACCCAGCCTCTGACAATTTAGCTAGAAAAGTGTTGATAGGAATTGCTGAATTAAATCCCGTTTTGGAGATAGCATCTATAGATGATCCTGTATCATTTGTCGAAAAATCTAGTTCGCCTTCTCCATGAATCCCAACTACGCGCCCTTCCCCATCAAATACAGGCCCTCCACTCATTCCTTTTTGAGTTATGGCAGTATAACGCAAGGTATAACCGCGCTTATGAGTCGGAGAACGACTGGTAACAAAACCCTGTGTAAACTCAGGATTCGACTGATTTCTCGATCTATTATTTGGATAGCCAATCACAAAAATTTGTGTACCGCTCTCTGCTTGTAGGGAATCGCCTAAAGTTACAACTCGATAAGTTTCTGTACTGTTAAATGTTACGACGGCTAAATCCAGTTCGTTATCGGTTTTTTGTAATGGTACAACACTGGTTACTTGATGTTCTTTTCCCGTATAAGTGCGAATCTTATAGGTAGCTTTACTATTTGGAACAACGTGCTTAGCTGTCAAAACCCTGTAAGTCGTGCCTTGTTTGGCAATAATAAATCCCGTCCCGCTACGACTATCTGTTCCATTGATTTGAACTGTGACAGATTCAGCTAATTTTGCAATTTCTTGGGGAGTTTTTGCGAAAACAGGTGCTGCTGCAAAGACGACTATTCCTGCTACCGTTACTGTTCCTGCTAGGATGCTGGCGAGGGAATCAAACCGCGAATAACCCCTATTCATAAATGATTGCTGAAGACTAAGATTTTTTATACTCCAAATAGTATAGATGAAAATCCCTTGTTGGAAAAATCAATCTACTCGAAATTTTCCAGCGATCGCCCTTTTTCTGACATTCCGTACATTCCTTACATTTCGTACATTAGAGGACAAATTCGTGATAATTTGTTATGTGGTTGCAAGCTAATTTGCGCCTTCACTCAAGTTGGCTCTGCTTCGCCACAACTCTAGCTTTGACTATCCATCGCCTCTTCTTTTGTTTCTATTTCTACTTAACTCACTTCAAGATATTTTTTTTAATTATTATCAAAAAAAATCGCCCTTTTTTTTCAGCTTAAAAGGTTGACAATTCCTAGTTAATTAGGTATCATCTAATAATGGGAGTGGTGACAAAAATAATTATTTTTGTCACCACTCCCATTATCTAAAATATAACCCAAAAAACACCAAAAATCAATAGGTAAAAACACCTTTTTTACGCCCAGGTTTCCCAACCAACAAAAAACCAGAGACTATTCTGGAAAAGAGGCAACTGATACCCGATCGCGCCCTGCTTTTTTAGCTCGATAAAGTGCCTCATCTGCGATCGCAATCAGCGTCCCAGACTGCGACATCGGTGCGGGAATACAGCAAGCGACACCCAAACTCAGCGTCACATATTCGCTAACAGCAGACTTAGCGTGAACTATCTGCAAATTCCGCACTTCTTCACGGATAAATTCCGCCACGCAAGCAGCACCTTGAATATCCGTATTCGGCAAAACTACTACAAATTCTTCGCCACCGTAACGCGCCACTAAATCAGCCGAACGTTTTACCGAACGCTGAAGCACAGTAGCCACTCGTCGCAAACATTCATCCCCCGCTTGGTGGCCGTAGGTATCATTGTAAAGCTTGAAATAATCGATATCGCACATAATCAAAGACAGCGTAGCTTCTTCCCTCGCCAAACGCCGCCATTCAGTATCGAGATATTCATTAAAACACCGACGATTTTTTACCTGAGTTAAACTGTCATAGGTTGCTAAATAATGCAAGGCTTCATTCACCGTTTCTAACTGCTGTTTTTGCTCCTGCAACTGACGGTTGAGCGCTACCAACTGCTGTTCCGCCGCGTGCGATCGCAACAAATTTCTCACCCTCGCCAGTAATTCTCTTTCATCAAAAGGCTTAGAAATATAATCATCCGCACCAGCATCCAAACTTTCAATCCGAGCTTCCATCCCCGTGCGAGCTGTCAAAAAAATGACCGGAGTAGAACTCAATTCAGCAGTATTCCGAATTTCTTTCAGTAAATGCAACCCGTCTTGTCGGGGCATTATTTGATCGCTGATAATTAAATTTGGTCGCAATATTTTGGCAGTTTCTAAACCTTCTACTCCGTCCCGCGCCACAGCCACTCGGTAATGAGGATTGAGTAAAGTTTGCAAGTATGCCAGCAGAAAATAGTTGTCTTCTACTACCAGTAACAGCGGTAACTCTCGGCAGTCATCGACACATTCGGCTGCGTTTTTGGGCGACTGCAAACTATTAGTTCCAGCTAGAAGGTATTCCGGCGCGATCGCTGTCACATTTTCCCGACTCCAGGGGGAGTTCCCAAATCCCTTGAGTCCCGCCAGTTGAACGATCGCACCCACCAACTGATTGAGTTCCACCGGCTTGGACAAATGTTTCTGAAAACCGGCTTTCTGAGCCCATGTTGCATCATCTTCCGCCACACCCGCAGTCAGCGCCACCGCCGGCAGCAATTCCCTGCGCTCAGAAATTTCCAGGGCTCTGACGCGACGAATCAAATCCCAGCCCTCTGCTTCCGGTATCGCCAAATCGCTTACCAACACGTCAGACCATGATTTTGCTAACTCTGCCATTACTTCGGGGACGCTACGGACTGCTGTTACCTTTGCTCCCAAGGCTTCTAAGGCAGAAATCAAATATTCCCCGCTCTCGGCGCTATCCTTCACCAGCAGCACTTGCTTTCCGGCTAAGGCTTGGGGAACTAATGAGTCTTTATTTTTCCTGTTACCGATCGCACCAAGGCGATCGTCTGGTACATTCTGGTGATTGACCATGGGTAGCTGCACCCCAAAGGTCGCCCCCTCACCAATACCAGGACTCGAAGCCCACACAGTTCCTCCGTGGAGTTCCACCAACTGGCGTACAATCGACAGCCCCAAACCCAGACGGTTTTGTTCCTTGCTATTCCAGTTATCTCCGGGGCGGAAGTAGTCAAAAATGTGGGGCAACAATTTGGCATCGATCCCGCAACCCCTATCCCTGACTTGAATCAGCACCCCCGACGGGACAGACTCCATCATGATTTGAACTACCCCCGCCGCCGATTTCGGGGTAAATTTGATCGCGTTGGAAAGCAGGTTCCAGATTATTTGCTGCAAGCGTTCTGCATCTCCCAAAATATAGTGGATGGCGGGATCGAAAGATTTTTCTATTTGGATGTTTTTGGCATCTGCTGCGGGACGGAGAATGTCGATCGCCGATTCGATCGCTGATGGGAGGTGGACTCGAACGATATTGAGCCGTACTTGACCTCGCAGCAGCCGCGACAGATCTAGGAGATTGTCTATTTGCTGGTTTTGTATCTTGGCGTTGCGCTCGATGATTTCCAAAGCCCTACTGGTAGTCGCTTCGTTTAATTTCCGCGATCGCGCTAGTTGCACCCATCCCAAAATGGCGCTGAGGGGCGATCGTAGTTCGTGGGAAGCGATTCCCAAAAATTCATCTTTGGCGCGGTTGAGTTGGGTTAGTGCTGCTTCCTCGGTTTTGTGGTTTGTGATGTCGAATCCGATCGCTAAATACTGATAGGGTTTTCCTTGAAAATCCAGGAACGGAACTATCACTCCATGTACCCAATAATCAGTGCCATCTTTGGTTTGATTTTTAATTTCCCCTTGCCAAACTTCACTTTTTGTCACCGTTGACCGCAAATTTCTCATTAATGCCGAAGATTGATCTTCCGAATGGAGGATACCAAAATGACAACCGATTAGTTCGCTTCGCAGATATTGAGAAATCGAGCAAACTCGATCGCTCACGTAATTGATAATTCCGTTCCCATCTGTTCTTACCGCCAATGCCGAGCGGTCGATCGCTACTTTCAAATCTAAACATTCTTGAATAGATGAGTCTATGCCTTTGGTAATATTAATGCCATCGCGATCGACTCTATCCTGTTTTGTGAATTCTGTTTGAGCCTGAATCTGCTTTTTGATATTCATTGCTGTTTTTTTCCCTGATAGCTAACACCTTATTCACTCACACCCACAGACATTACCCCTGTTTTTTTTACCGCGCCTGGGAGTGCAATACTTGCTAGATTTTGATTTTCAACGGGACTCCCTAGGGCGTGTTTTCTTGCCTGATCCATCAGATCCTGATCCCCCTAAATCCCCCTTAAGAAGGGGGACTTTGAGCTTCTTTCTCCCCCCTTTTTAAGGGGGGTTGGGGGGGATCTCCGGGGAGAGAAAACACGCCCTAGTCGCCCCTAGTCTGGAGTCACATCAATTATATAACTATCCCCTCCATCGTTGCCTACTGTTATTATTCCCTGTGCAATCTCAGCGCCTGCTGAGATTTTTGGTTTTTTTTGTGTAATTCCCGCACTCAATACAGAAGTATTGATTCTTGATAAATAATTTATGCTGCTGGAGTAATCCATGGCGCATCTTCCTATCGGTAGCAATTTTCATCATTTTTTTTCTACACCTTGACAGAGGTGTATCTTTGTTGTATTATGTATATAATACAATGTGTTGAGGTTTAGATAACAAAGTATTGAGGAACTAGAAGATTAACATATTGAGAAAAAATATCTGTGAATTTAGATACACAAACGAAGCCTAAATAAAAAAGTCAATCACGATAAGTTAAGAAAAATATACAATGACCTTCAAAATATTAACAGATCCAAAAAACCATCAGTAATAATCACGCATCAAATATATATGAACGATTCCGACAACAATTACACTCAAAAAACTCCTCAAAACCGAGGCTTACTAGGAGCTGGTTGGCAACCTCTATACCGACAATTTGAGTGGGAACACTTCCTGCACTTAGTGGCGACAGACCCCAAGGAATTAACTCAAAAAACCTTAGATATAGCCAGCGATATTGCCGATGCAATGGGACGACATCAATATAGTTGGTGGGCAAATATCTTAAATGTATTTTCCGAAAATACTCGTTACGAAATTGACGAATTTTGGGATTACATTACTCCCCAGCAAGTTTACCCAAATTATCGCTTCCAAGATGTACTAACCACCGAAACACCAGTGGTACAATTAGTCAGTCGCGCCAGCATTCCCATCGAATATGTTCTCAACAAACTTCAAGAAATTACTATTTTCAAAATTCTGGATTTGCTGGGGAATCCCGATGCCATTACCCAGGTATTTATGGACAGAAATTTTTCCTATCCCCCGGAACGATTTACGAGCTGGGAACGCTTGGAAGTTTTGGGTAGTGTTTATGCTTATTGGACAGACGCATCCTGCTGGTTACAAATAGACAGCTACGATAGGGGAAAGCGGCGCTACACTCTAATTTGCCAAAACATTGCACCACTGGTCAGGAAAGCAACTTACAATTTAGCAGTGATTCTGAGTGGATACAAAAGCCGCGTTGGACAGGTGAATAGTCAGTATCAAATTCGGACTTTTCCAGCCGATGTTCAAAGTTTTACAGATAGTGTTCAGCAGGCAATTCTTGACCAAAATCAGTTGGCTGTTCTGGTCAGCGGCGCACCAGGGACTGGCAAAACTGCCTGGACCCAAGCCGTGGCTAAGGAAATTTTAGTCCCCCTTGGTTATGTGATTTTTATCTTAGACCACGATGCTGTGGAAAATTTTGTGCCACCTAGTTATTTAGAGCGGATTTGTATTATTATCAACGAAGCTGATAATTTGGCACAGGATCGATCGACTGTTTCAGCCCAACGCAGTAATAAAACGGAACATATTCTGAGTTTGCTGGATGGAACTTTGTATCAAAGTGTCATAGATGAACATGGTATTCAATTTCAGCAAAAACTCGTAGTTTTGATGACGTGCAATACGACAGAAAGACTAGACCCCGCAATATTACGGAAAGGAAGAGTGGACTTTACCTGTGAATTTACGTACAAATTTGTCTGACTTAAATTTCAGAGTCTCTATAAATCTGCGCGAACCCATGAATTGCCCCTCTGGCAATACGCAATAATACTTAGAATGCTGACCCTTAAACATTTCCCAAACAGGCTGTTAATACTTGAATTTGATAATTTAAAGCGAAATTTTCCGATCGCCTATAGACATATCTAGATCAAAAATGATATCACTGATGGGTGAGACCCCTCTAGGGTATTACCCGATCGAGTTCATCAGGGACAAAGCATTTTTTGTATTAAAAAGAATTTTTCAGGATTTACCCACTCCTGACCAAATAAACCGGGGTTTTTTGACAGAATTAAAGGTCTTAACGCCGTATTTTGCTCGAAAAACCAGGTTTCTGCGTTGATTTTTTGCCAACAAGACAGATCAGGAGGACTTCCCCAACCGTGCAAACTAGGCCAGTTAAGCAAAAAAGTCAGGTACTGGAAAGGTATGCCGATCGTCCAACCTTCGTTACCCACAAACTGACAGAGGCAGCCGTGTCTGAGAGTAAAGAGCAATTTCGGCGGTTTGTGGAGCATTCCCCTGACGCCGTAGCAATGGTAGACTGTGAAATGCGCTACCTGTCTGTTTCTCCTACCTGGGAAACAGCTTGTAACTTAAGTGCCCCACATATCATCGGCAAGTCTCATTGGGAACTGTTCCCTCATCTGGCCCAATATTGGCAGCAAACTATCCGCGCTATGTTGGCTGGTGTTTTAGAATATACCGAGTTTGTCGAAGCGCGATCGACATTATCGATCGCCAACAAAACCGGGCCAGGCGCCACTGGCGAAGCCATCAAATGGGCCTTTAAACCTTGGAAAAATAGCGACGGGGCGATCGGAGGTTTGATTCTATCTACTTCATCCCTAGCCGATCGCATCTCCTCAGATCATGGCGATCGCCCTTTGCCATCTGATGTCAAAACCGATCGCCCAGAAACACCAGCACACATCACTAAACTGGCGATCGATACCTGCCCCGATCTAGTCCTGTTCGCTACCTCAGAAGGTCAAATATGCTACGCCAACCAAGCTATTTGTCGCAATCTCGGCTACTCTCAGTC
Organism: Microcoleus sp. CAWBG640; assembly: GCF_020883015.1. Classification (NCBI taxonomy): domain Bacteria; kingdom Bacillati; phylum Cyanobacteriota; class Cyanophyceae; order Oscillatoriales; family Microcoleaceae; genus Microcoleus; species Microcoleus sp. CAWBG640. Next base: position 66,073 of record NZ_JAHRFC010000009.1, on the reverse strand, counting down.
AGAAATGCAACAACTCAAAGTTAGCGATATAAATCCCCAGTTATCCTTAGTAGATTGGCAGACTCACTGTAGTCAAATTAAGGCACAAAATTGTCTGACTTTTGAAGCCCTGTGTCAAACCAAAGAAGGCAAAAGCTTGCCCGTAGAAGTAAAAGTCAATTATTTTGAATCAGACGGTCAAGAATACTACTGCGCGATCGCCCGCGACATCTGCGATCGCAAAGTAGCACAATTAGCACTTTTAGAAGCTAAAGAGCAACTGCAAGCCGTCTTGGATGCCGTACCCGGATTAGTTTCTTGGGTAAGTTCCGATTTGCGGTACTTGGGAGTTAACCGCCATTTAGCTGCTGCTTACCAAATGCCTGCTGAAATATTTGTCGGTCAAAAAGTAGGTTTTTTAGAAACAAGTTCCAAGTTTAACGATTTAGTATACAAGTTTTTTGCCAGCGATGATAAAACCACATCTGAAGAAGTAACAGCCAGCGTTAAAGGAGAAAACAAAACCTATTTAATAGTTGCTCAAAAATACCAAAAAAATAGCATGGCTGTGTTTGTAGGATTGGACATTACAGACCGGAAACAAGCTCTCTCAGCTTTGCAGGAATCTGAGGAACGCCTGCGACAGCAAGCATCCAAATTGGAACAAATGCTGTTGGTGTTGCAGCGCACTCAAACTCAATTGATTCAAACGGAAAAAATGTCATCTCTGGGACAATTGGTGGCTGGAGTCGCCCACGAAATTAACAATCCAGTTAGTTTTATTTCCGGCAATGTCAGCCACGCTAGAGGCTACATTGAAGAACTGTTGCAATTGGTGGAACTTTACCAAAAATATTATCCCAGTGTAGTGCCAGAAATTCAAAATTACATCGAAGAATTAGACTTAGATTTTCTCAAAAAAGATTTGGTGAAACTGCTAAATTCTATGCAGGTAGGTTCGGAAAGAATTCGCGATGTTGTGCGATCGCTCCGCCTATTTTCCCGTACCGACGAAGCCGAAATGAAGTCCGCAGATATCCATGAGGGCTTGGATAGCACTCTGCTGATTTTGCAAAATCGCCTCCAAGCTAAAGGCGGACGAACCGGGATTTCTCTCATTAAAGAATACGGTAATTTACCGCGCGTCCATTGCTATCCAGGACATCTAAACCAAGTGTTCATGCACTTGTTAACCAATGCGATCGATGCCGTGGAAACGGGAGTAAAAAATGCCGAAAAATCTGGTACAATCAAAAACCATGCTGATTTATCCGCTCACGAGTCCCCAGGTAAAATGCCAAATCCCGAAATTCGGATTCGCACGGAAATGGTAGGGGAAAGCGAAGTGGCGATCGTGATTAGCGACAACGGGCCAGGCATGACACAAGAAGTCCTCGGTTGTATCTTTGACCCTTTATTTACCACTAAACCCCCAGGTACTAGCACCGGTTTGGGTTTGTCAATATCCCGACATTTAGTAGTAGAAAAACATGGTGGTAAATTGGAATATGTTTCTGAGCCGGGACGGGGAACTGAGGTAATTGTTAAAATTGCGATCGGCAATGGTTGATTAGCTATTTACAAAGGGCAACTTTTATGGTTATCGAGTGGCTGAGATTTAAAGTGCCTCACGAAAAGTGGGAAGCATTTATGCAGCGAGATGAAGAAGTTTGGACTGCTGGATTAAGAAGTTTCCCCGGTTTTTTGGGTAAGGAAACTTGGGTAGATCCGGTGCAGAATGAGGTGGTGATGTTGATTCGCTGGGAAAGTAAAGAGTTGTGGAAGTCGGTGCCGCCAAGTCTAATCGATGAGTTGGATGCGAAAATGGGGGATCTGCAAATGCCGATCGCCGAAAGTCGCGAATATCAAGTCCGCAAGTTCTTGCATTAGTATCGCAACTCGTACAATCATCGCACTGTTTGGTATTTGGTGTGAAAGGCGATCGCTTTATTTGTTATACTGACAGTTGTAGACTTACGAAGCTTAGAACAATGAAAACCTATAGCTTTGATGCAATTATAGAGTTAGTCGAAGAAATGTCTGATGACGAACAGATGACTCTCGTCGATTTGATCGGGCGACGACTTAGGGAAAAACGAAGAGATGATATCGCTCTTAATATTGTTCGTGCCGATGAAGAGTATTTGCAGGAACAAGTATTCCGAGGCACAGTAAATGATATAATGGCAGAATTAAAACGATAAGAACTCTTGTCTTAGCCTCTTCGTTTAAACGAGCTTTCAAATCCTTAATCCGTCAAGAACCTGAAATGGAGAAAAAAATAGCTGAGCGACTAGAAGTATTGGTAAACGATCCATTTCATCCCTCACTTAAGACCCACAAGCTGAAAGGTAAGCTATCTGGTGCTTGGGCTTGTACTGTAGAGTACGACTGTCGAATAGTCTTCAATTTCAAGAAATATTCAGATTCAGATGTCGAAGAGATACTTCTGATTGATATTGGTAGCCATGACGAAGTTTATTGAGTTCATCCTTCGCCCAAGGCTATCAATTCGCTCTATAAATGGAAATCGCTGACTATTAAGCATGAGCTGATTCTTGGGCGGCAAGTAGAAGTTCTGATAATGCTTGAACTGATTCTCGATCGGCCTGTGGAGACCATACAACTGCACTCGTTGATGCTAGTTGATTCAGAAGTACATTTTCTGAATTAATATCTTCAGCAGGTTCTAGGCTGCATCCTTCTTCCTTGGCAACTGCAAGTAGGAGAAAGTGAATGAGTCGCAGTTTATCTTGATGAGATAATTGATCGACCGTGGGTAAAAGCTCGCTGAGTGGCATATCGCTTGTTTAAGATTACATAGGTTTATTTTAGCCTTTAAACTCGCGTTTTAATGGCGATCGCTCTTTATGCTTGATTGGGCGATTCCCTACGGGATAGCTACGCTTCACGCAACTTGTACAATCATCGCAGTGTTTGGTATTTGGTGTGAAGGGCGCACTCCCTTGAACAAGCCTTACCAGAGTGCGATCGGACACGAGGCTTGATTTGGTGAGTCAACAACCTGAATTGCACTCACACATCCCAATCAATACCAGTATAATTATAATTGTTTGTTATCAGGGCTTTATGTCAGCAAAGGATAAATTTCATGATGTTGTGAAGATTGCCTTGGAAAAGGATGGTTGGCTGATTACAGATGACCCACTTTCCATCAGTGTGGGTGGAGTTGATATGTTAATCGATCTGGGGGCGGAACGTCTGCTCGCAGCCGAACGCCAGGGCGAGAAAATAGCTGTAGAAATCAAGAGCTTTTTGAATACTTCAGCCATAACAGATTTTCATTTAGCGGTTGGACAATTTATCAATTACCGTACAGCACTCAAGTTCAAAGACCCCCAACGCCAGCTATTTTTGGCAATTCCTTTGACGGCGTATAACGATTTCTTCAAGCGTGAATTTGCAATCGCTGTTGTGGATGATTACCAGTTTAAGTTATTGGTCTATGATGTAGAACAAGAGGTGATATCTTTATGGAAAAAGTAGAAAAATATCGGGATTATATCAAACAAGTTCTGACGAAATATGCTGCATACAAGCCTTCTTATGGAGAAGTGGAGATGCAAGTTGTTTTTGATACAGAACACAATCATTATCAAGTTGTTCGAGTCGGCTGGGATAACAAACAGCGAGTTTACGGTTGTCCTATACATCTCGACATTAAGGATGGCAAAATCTGGATTCAGCAGAATGGAACAGAAATCGATTTAGGGCAAGAGCTGGTTAATATAGGTGTGCCGAAGTCGGACATTGTAGTTGGGTTTCATCCTCCTTATATGCGTCAGTTCACAGACTTTGCAGTGAGTTAAAACTAACGTTGATGCTTTTGGTTGCAGACATCGATCGTTCTTGATGCGTGATGGGGCGATCGCACTCGGTACAATCATCGCAGTGTTTGGTATTTGCTGTGAGGGGCGATCGCACTCCGTACAACGATCGCACTATTTGGTATTTGGTGTGAAGGGCGATCGATCTTTCATTTTAGGCGATCGCTCATCAGAAACAACAAAGGGCGATCGCTATTAATTTTGGTGAGAGTATGCGCTGGGTGGTATTTGTAGAGCATTCATAAACTCGATCTTGCAGAACTCTCACCATCGAACTAAACTTAACTTATAGACTTAATTTTTTAAGAGCATGGAAACTGTAAATATCCATCAAGCTAAAACAAATCTCTCACTACTACTGTTGCGTGTAGAATTGGGAGAAGAAATCATTATTGCAAACGGAGACATCCCAATCGCGAAGTTGGTGCCGTTTCGTACTTCATCTAATCGACGAGCTAGTTTAGGGCAAGATCGAGGGAGATTTGTTTTGCCAGAGGACTTTAACGATCCTTTGCCAAAAGATATTTTGACCGCATTCGAGGGGGATGAAAAGTGAAACTATTGCTGGATACGCAGTGCTTTTTGTGGTGGTTTGCCCAACCAGAGCGATTGAATGAGGAGGCGATCGCACAGATTGCCGATGAAACGAACGAATTGTGGTTTTCTGTTGCTAGTATCTGGGAAATGGGTATCAAAGTTGCGATCGGAAAGTTGCCACTGCCAGAACCGATAGATACCTACATTTCTAGCCGTATGATACAGTTAGATGTGCGATCGTTGGAAATTACAGCACCTCATGCCCTGCGGGCGGCTGCGTTACCATTACATCATCGAGATCCCTTTGATCGAATGCTAATTGCCCAGGCTCAGATTGAGGAGATGACGCTGGTGAGTGCTGATTCAATGTTCAAGCAATACAGCGATATTACTATTCTTTGGGCAGCAAATTCGTGAGATTTTACTTCTCATTTATTCTGTCGATCGCACTCCGTACAATCATCGCAGTGTTTGGTATTTGGTGTGAAGGGCGATCGCTCTTTTATTTTAGACGATCGAGCGTCTGAAAAAAAAAGGGCGATCGCTCTTTTTTACTCAAGCATCGCAACTCGTACAATTATCGCAGTGTTTGGTATTTGGTGTGAATGGCGATCGCTAATCTAACATTTTTGCCTTCTTCATCACCACAAAGCATGAGTATCTAAAAGGCATTCCATGTTACATATATTCCTTTAAATCTTCCAGCGGTTCATCGAAATCATCAGACATAACGATTTGACCGGCCCAACTACCATAACCATGAGGTTGTTCAAGTTGTTCTGGAGATAATTCAGTTTTTGCGTGTTTCTCAAGTAAATATTTTGCATAATGCAATATCTCTTGTTTGAGAGATTCTGGCATCTTGACGACTGTTTGAAAAATCTCTAGATCGATAGTCATGATTTTTCTGCAATTTTTACGCTGATCATGTTCCCTCATTATACTGTAATTGCAGTCAGAAGGTATTTGGTGTGAAGGGCGATCGCACTAGACTGTTGCTTGAACAAGCATATCTTCTAACTGCTTAATTTGCTTCCAATCAATTGCTGCAACCCAAAGATTTTCCTCTTCTGAATATTGCACCACGCCATCGACTTCTAACTCTTCGTCATAAAATGCTAGTAATTGACCATCTTGCAACTTAATATTTTGGCGACTCAAATCTTCAATTGTACCAACACAATTTAGGCGAAGGCGACCTTGTTCATCTGCATTATGAAAGTCTGCAAAGATTCTGGGATAATTCATATTTTTGCTCCACTCAGGATGGTTGTGATGGGTTAGCAATCGTTGGTGTCAGCAGCAGACTTGTTTGTTCTGGTGTTAAGCCTGTTAATGTTGCATGATTTGGGCTTCTCCCTGAAGTACGGATGACATCTCCATCGGACGCTCGAACTTCACCAACTGTCGTCACACCAACTTGTCCATGAGGGATGGTCATTGCTAACTCTGCTACAGATAATTCTACTGCACATTCTACAGAAATACCCGTGATGCCGCTGGGGTGAGTTCCGGTGCTGCGTTTAATATCTTCTGGGCGATTACGACCGCCACGAACTACTAAGGCCTCGTTTGGAAGTTTTTCCACAAATGTAGATTGTTTGATTCAAGTACGCGCTATATATTACCAGAAATTTTTGCCCATAGTGCGATCGATCTTTTTTACTCAAGCGATCGCTCTCCGTACAATCATTGCAGTGTTTGGTATTTGGTGTGAAGGGCGATCGATCTTGATGCGCGATCGGGCGAGATCCTTCATCCTGACTCTGGCGATATTAAAATCCAGGATTCCAACTCAAATGGCTGAACTGATCGAATACGTTGGAAGTCTCGATCGGCTGTCACTAAGGTGAGTTGATGCTGGATTGCAACGGCGGCAATCCACAGGTCATTTTCGCCGATGCCCAATTGAGTCATGTTGGTTCTACGACGTTGTGCTTTGTCTTTTGGGGCGTAGCGATCGAAAACTGCCGCTTTGAGGTTGCCGTAAATTTCGGCGGTGGTTTCGTCGATGGGGTAGATGTATAGCCCAAGCAGGAAGCGTTGAACTAGGCCAAGATTTACCTGTCGTTGCTGCGATCGCGCCGCCATGTCAATCAGTTCACCCTTGACAATGGTGCAGGTGGCGATCGACTCATCCCCAAGGTTGGCAAGGCGATCGAGTATTTGAGTGTTGCCTAGTAGGGCATAGCTACAATGGTTGGTGTCGAGGAGAAACATTATTCAAAAGGATTGGGGCTGTAGTCATATTGTGCTTCACCGCGTGAGTTTTGGACGGCTTCTAGACATTCTTGGAAGTCGTCGCCTGACCAAGTGCTGATTGTCTGGAGGTGAGCGAGGAAGGATTTAGCAGATGTGATAGAAGGTTTGGTGGAGAGAGATTTCATGAAAGTGAGGGCTTCGGCAAGTTTTGTGCTGGGTAAAGCTTCAATTGCTTGGAGGAGTTGTTCTTTGAGGGTCATAGGGTGTGCCGTGGTTCTTGAGTTATGGGCGATCGCTCTTTCATTTTAGGCGATCGGTCATCAGAAACAACAAAGGGCGATCGATCTTGGTAGAATCATCGCAGTGTTGGGTATTTGGTGTGAGGGGCGATCGCCTTTTGTGCGTTATGGGCGATCGCACTCCGTACAATGATCGCAGTGTTTGGTATTTGGTGTGAAGGGCGATTGGGCGATCGCTATCCATGCAATCATCTCTACTTCATATACTAGGCTGCTCGATAAAGTTCTTTAGAGCCCTAAGAAACTTACCATTAAGATTCATAAAATCTTCCCACTTAAAGCCACCAAATTCATCTCCCCAACCATGTGGAAGGAATACTTGGCGATCGTCGATTTTGAACCATTCTGCCGATTCGTGAAGCTCCAGACTTGCCACGACGTTTGCGAAAGCGTGTAAGGCATCTGATGGTGTTACGATCGCTGACAGCTTTACTGTGTTATTGATTGTTAACCCAATATCCTCACTTTTGTGTTGAGAATCAGCTAAGGATGGACATCTAAGAGAAATCAAAGCTTTTTCGTTATCGATTCGACGGATTAAAAAGCTATAACCTGGCTTATAGGATAGTCTTTTTGCTAACTCATTCAACAGCAGAAAATTTTCTTCCATATTCTTGGTGGTGTTCTAAATCATGTAACTCATTCAGTTACTAGAAACTAAGACTAATTGCTGCGACCTAATTTAATAGTCAATCGCAAATTATCAACACAAGCACCAACTAAAAGCTTGCCTGCATCAGTTAACGTTTCAGACTTTATTAAACCTTGATAAGCTATATCGGCAAAGCCAAGTGTTTCAGCCCAGTAACTCTCAGCTTCCGAGTACAACTTTTCAGATGAAAACCAAGGAGAAGACACAAGTTTAGCCCATACAGCCGCCCCGGCCGAAAAGGTCATTAGAGCATGAATGACCTGTCTAAGAGGACGGTTTCTGTTTTTCCAAGGAGAGAAAACCTGTGGTGAATTTCCATCTGTTGTGTAAAGACGCACATTTTTTTCTACCAGATTAACTTTGGTATGAAAAAACTCATGCACCATTTGTACGCACAAGTGGCATCTTTCTTCCATTCGATCGGCTTCAGGATCGAAGTCTTGCCAAGCCCAACCAGGCAACTGTGATACAGAACCAGCCTTCCGTGTAGTAGGAGAGAAACGAGGCAAGACAGTGTACACCTTCATCACGCGACTCATGCTGACACCAAGTCCAATATCTAGGAATGAAAGCATATCCAAGCAGAGGCGGATTTCATCATGCCTGATGCTTACAGCCGAAACATCGTGCAGATCATCTTTTTCAATGAAATTAAACTCATTTCCCGCTGCTGCTGGTTGAGTTATTGCTGTGGAAATACGAATTCCCGATCGTGTAAAGCTGTCTGGCAACCAAGTTATGCGATCGGATTTATCATCAATTAACACCTCAATTGCTTGTTCTGTAATTTCTGCAAGATTGCTATCTCGCATAACAGCCGCCGCTCTAGCTAGCGTAGGAAAACAAAGAAGAGAGCCAGCAGCAACTTCCACTTTTTTGAGAGGATCTAAACCTAAACTCAAACCCCCACTCAGCGGTGAAAACAGACTATAAAAATTAATTAGGAAGTCCTGAATCCTACCAGTATCACCGCTGACATAAGCTTGGAAAAGCGATCGAGATTTTGCTTCCAGTTCCCGATATTGCAAAAACAAACCGCTCAACATATCCACATCATCGCTTTGTTGGAGAAGTGCTGTGGCTAGCTCATAACCTTGATTGCTAAGAATATGCAGCATGGCTATGTGTCGGATAGCTGACTCCTCGACATATTTAATCAACGCATTTTGGTAGAAAAGTTGAGTATCATCTAGCTTACAGGTCAACTCCAAGTCAACAGTTCCAATCTTAGTTTCTTGCTCTGCACAAATAATCATAACGCAACATATTTATGAGATACCTGATAGTTCAGTGGATAAATAATCTCTGATGTGATCGATGAGAATTATTAAATCTTCACAATAAATTGATTCCTGATTAAAACCATGCTCGGAACTGTAACGATGGGGGAGGTATCCACCACCACAGATATCAAACAACCGACAATCAAGACACTTTTGAGGTGCCGAAGACTGCTTGTTAGATAGTGCTGTTACCAGAGGCAAAGATTCTAAATCTTCAATCGGATGAGAATTCAGTGACATACCTGTTTTGGTAGCACCATGATATGCAGTTTTCAGAACATCTAGTCCGTGATAAGTGCCATCAGTCTCAACCACAATGACTCCATCACTCAATGCCCCATAGGAATCATAGCCTCTCTTTCCACCCATTAAAAGCTTCATGATAGTTCTGAATATACGAACTTCCATCTTAGTTTCTGAAGCTAACCAATAATCGAAAAGAGCGGATAGCCATCGACCAAAAGTTCCTGGGGAATACTTATCGTAGGGAAAAGTATCATAGTTGAAATCTGGCAGTATAAAATCTATAGCAGTGGTGTTTAGTTCTTCAAAGAATGTCAATAGCTCATAAGGATCTATTTCAGGATTCGCAACTGTGAGAAAACCTCCAAACACAGACCCTCCAGACTTGGGATTACGCAGCTTTTCTACACCAGCGATAATCTGCGAAAAGCTGCCACGCCCTTTGGCATCAACTCGCATAATATCGTTCCATTCTTGTGGCCCGTCAATACTCACACCCGCACGCACTTTGAAGTCTTGAAATACCTGCACAATTTCATCGTCTACCAGCGTTGCATTCGTTTGAATTCCGAACCTGATATCCGCTTCAATATCCTGAAAACTACTCCGCAAAATAGTGAAAAACTCTCTCAGCTTAGAAGCTCCGAGTAGCAGAGGCTCACCCCCATGAAAAACCACAATAATTTGTTTCAATTCACGAATACGAATATAGCTGCTAAGACGATCTGCTAAAAGCTGAATCGTCTTAGCACTCATCACAACTGGCTGCTCTCTCCAAGTTTGATCTGGGTGCTCATACATATAGCAATAGGAACACTTGAGATTGCAACGACTCACGATTTTAACTACAACTGTTGTTATAGGTCGGACTTCGTAGAACTCAGTTCTTTGGGGTAGAAGCAATTCAAGTGACATAAATTTTCCTTCAAGCTATACTATAGAACCAAAATCATTGTTGGCTAAAAGACTTCTCAGCCAAGCGCCGTCTCTGTAACAATCTAAATTTAATTAGTAGTATGACTACTAAAATCAGACCAGGCAATTGGCTCTTTACCCATACGTTCTGCTTGAATCGCTTGAATCGCAGCTAAAACTTTTGGATTGATTTTCTGTAACTGTTCCTCTTTCAAACCATTAACTGCAATTTCAGCAACAGGTTTAGAACCAAGATAAACTGTCATTTATTTGCCTCACACATTTGATTGATTTAGCATTTTTCTATTATTTGTGGAAATTCAAGATTTGTCTACCACAAAAATGTTCAATTTTGCCTACAGTTTTTTCCTGTTTCATTTTATTTGATCTATTTTTGTACATTTTTGTACAAAATTGTTCTAAAAAGCGGATAAATGTGTATAATACATAAAATTTTCACATCTCCCGGCCCCGATGAACCTAAAAGAAGCCTTAAACCTCGCCAATAAGATAGTCTTCGATAAAACTGGCCAACACCTAGACGACTTACAGGAAGCGGTACTCAAAGGCACTCTAGAACGTGAGACATACAAACACATAGCCAAAGACTTTGACTGTTCGGAAAGTAGTGTGAGGAAAGTGGGCGCAGAGTTATGGGAAATACTTTCAGAAGAGTTAGGAGAAGATGTTAGTAAATCAAATTTGCGATCGGCAATAGAGAGGTTGCAAGTATTCCTGTTTTCAAAACATTTTGGACAGGACTCTGTGCAAATAGGCTTCGTTAATTTTTGTGGAGAAACTTTACACTCACCAGATATACCAAACTTACACCCACCAAATCAGGAAACATCTAACGCAAAACCAACCAAAACTTTACATCAAGATTTAAGCGAAATGCCGGAGTTGGGTAATTTCTTCGATCGCACTTCCGAACTCCACACCCTCACAACCTGGATTCTACAACAAAACTGCCGCCTCATCACCCTCACCGGTATCAGCGGAATCGGCAAAACATCCCTAGCAGTAAAACTCGTACAACAAATCAAACACGAGTTTGAATACGCAGTTTGGTACACCCTAGACGAATTCCCCACCATAGATAAATTTCAATCTAACCTAAGACAGTTGTTTTCCCACTCAGAAAACCTAGATTCCTCGCCAACAAACCAGAAACGCTTACCGCTGATTAAGTATTTGCAAAATCATCGCTGTTTAGTAGTCTTAGATGACGTTCACAACCTTTTTTCTAGCGGCGAATTAGCAGGAAAGTATAAACCAGACTACGAAGAATATCGCTCTCTATTCAAACAAATAGAAAAATTATCCCATCAAAGTTGCTTTCTGCTAGTCGGTTGGGAACCGCCGAAAGAAGTGCCTCAACTCACCAGCGAAAATACTCCCATTCGTACCTTACAACTCACTGGTTTAGATATCGCCGCCGCCGGAGAAATTCTCCGAGATAAAGGATTAGCAGAAATCGATAACTGCGAAGCACTCATTCACCGCTACCAAGGCAATCCCTTCTGGTTAAAAAGCGTGGCGACTTTGATTCAAGAGTTGGGAATTGGCGCGACTGAGGTATTAATAGATGATACCATATTGTTGCCGGAAGATTTGAAAGATGTTTTACAGCAGCAGTACGATCGCACTTCCGAACTAGAAAAACAAGTCCTCTCCTTGTTGGCGACAGAAAACCAGCCAGTCAACTTCGCCAAATTGCTCCAACATGGACAAATATCATCATCAGATTTGCTCAACGCCTTGCAATCTCTATCGCGGCGCTGCTTCATTGAAAAAGAAGCAAGTCTTTACACTCTGTCACCTGTACTGAAGCAGTATATCAAAACTCGACGATCGCACTAAATAAATGGGTTGCGATTTACCGTTGGGTTAGAGTTAGAGGGCGGGTTTTCGAGATTGTTTGTTTCTGGCGATGATTATTCGTAAAACCCGCCCCTACAATTTTTTGACAGAGGGTAAGATTTCAGTTATACTCAATCCGCCTTAAATACCTCCTTTATTTCTTAGTCTGCGGAGGCAGACTTTGTTTATGTAGAAGCGGTTTCAACCGCCCAATCATAAATGACGGTGACTGTGCTATCATAGAATAAAAAATATATTGAGTCGAGTTATATGACCACAATAACTACAGTCACAACAGCCTCTAAACTCGCTGATTACTACATCTGGTTCGCCAATGATGTCGGCTCCTACCTCAGCAGCCACAAGCTACAAAAACTATTGTACTACGCCCAAGTATGGTATTTAGCATTTGAGGATACACCGCTGTTTGATGAAGATTTTGAAGCGTGGGTACACGGACCGACTATCCCGGCTTTATTTTACGCATACCAAGAACTATTTGACTTTAAACCAATTCTCAAAGAAGTCGAAAAACCAGAGTTTCCCGAAGAAGTACAAGAGTTTTTAGACGAGTTATCCGATGATTACTTCTTTCGGGATGCCTATGAGTTAGAATTGATGGTGCGACGTGAAGACCCTTGGATTAATGCTAGAGGTAATTTGCCAAAAGATGAACCTTCTCATGCTATTATTACGAAGGAATCAATGAAAACTTTTTACAAAACTCGTGTCATCGAAGAAAATTAAAAAAGCAGATATACGCCACCAGCCATCTTTGTGAAAATGTTTTTTATATTGTCTGGCTAGACCCAGACCATAATCTTTACAGTTGAAATTATAGCCGAAGAAAGAAGTTACCTCCACAAGGGCATGGCTGTAAGCAGGACTTACAGACTCCGACTAAAGAAATGGGGTTTTTTATTGCATCTGTGGCTGTCAGGAAATATTCGCGCAAAAAATCTGGTTTCTGCGGTATCTAGTCTTGTTTAAGAAAATTTTGCATAAAGAGCTAAAATAAAATTAAGGCTTAAAAAACCTACTCCAAATGCAAGAATTACAAAGATTGTGATACTGAAAATAGACTGGAGCCGATCGCCAATTCCGGGTTTTTCTGAGTTCATCGGTCAATTATTACCATAAATTTGGGATGGGCAATGGATGTTGACTAGGACTTACGCGCAAAATCCTGTAAAATAGGGGCGCGTTCTGGCCGATCGCCACAAACCGCTAAATACACTAGACATATCATAATATGCCAGCCATCCTTAACTGACTCGCTCAGGTAAAAATATTAAGAGTGGCAGGAAATAATCTAAGAAATATAGTTTTAAAAAGGATAACCATCGATGCTCCACCCAATCTCGCAACCTTACCAACAACGAGAAGATACTATGACCCAAAGAGTCCTGCGGCAGCCAAACCCCTCAGCCTCTAAGCAGTTGAGACAAACAGCCCCTCAAAGACACTGGCTGGAGTTGGCAGAATACGCCTCCCTCGCAGCCTCTGGTGTCGGTTCCCTAGCCGTGGCCCTGTCGGGTCAAGCTTTTTACGGTGTGGCCCCCCTAACTTTAGCTTTGTCGCTGAATGTTGCCAACCGTTATCGATTTGAGCAGCAGGTGCGGCTTTATCAAAACTCGGAAATTGCCACAGTGCAAAAGTCTGTAAACAAAGTCGAGAAAACTGCGGCGACGGTAATTCTCAAAGTCCGTAATCAGTTGTCCGCAGATATAGAATCACTCCGCCAGCAAATGTCTGCACTACCACGGCCCGAAAGTTTTGAGGATTCTATCAATATTGAGCAGCAGTTGCTGAGCTTGGGACAGTCGGTAGCTTCTTTGCAGGAAATTGTCGCCTCCGCTGTCCTAGATGTCCGCCACCAGGTGAGAGAACAACTCCAAGATTTATCCGTGGGATCACCGACAAATCTCGAAGCAGTTGAACAGGCGATTGAGGAACTGCAAAGCGTGACTCAACTATTGGGAGAAACTTCCATCACCCAAGATGACTGGGAAGGAGTCAATACTCGATTTTTAGAAATCCAGAAAGTAATTGCCAATCTCCAAAGCCAGGTGCAGGCTCAAGCACAACAATCGGGGGATTTGTCTAGTTTTAAGGCTCAAATCGATAACTTGGAACAGGAACATCAAGAGGTTGTTAAACCACACCTCAAGCGGTTAATTTCTGTGGTGAAGCAGTTGCAGAATACTTAGTAAAAGTTAGTAGTGTCGTTTCTGGTTGGATGGGAATGATTTAACCGCAGAGGACGCAGAGAACGCAGAGGGATATCCCAGAGAGATGAATACAGGATTATGCTATTTGTGTTAAACAATGAAAAGCTAATCTATCTAGCTGACTTTTTTTCAACCTGTTACCAGAAAATTAAATGACTGCAACCGTTACAATGACTGAGAATCCGTTACTAATTGGCAAAGGATTGCCTCCTTTTGAAGCGATCGCGCCAGAACACATTGTCCCTGCGATCGCCCACCTACTGCCACAACTAGAAGCAGAACTGACTGCTTTAGAAGTCTCTGTCAAGCCCACTTGGAGTGGCCTAGTAGAACCTCTACAGGAACTCGGAGAGCGTTTAAATTGGACTTGGGGCATTGTCGGACATTTGATGGGGGTGAAAAATAGCCCGGAATTGCGATCGGCTCACGAAACTGTACAGCCACAAGTAGTAAAATTTTGGAGCAAGTTCAGTCAAAGTAAGCCTCTTTACGAAGCTTTTAAAGCACTGCGGGCCAGCGAAAGTTGGGATAGCCTGGAGTCAGCTCAACAGCGAATTGTAGAAGCTGCTCTGCGAGATGCTGAACTCTCTGGTGTCGGTTTAGAAGGTGAAAAAAAAGAGCGTTTTAATGCCATTCAATTAGAATTAGCAGAAGCTACTACTCTATTTTCCAATCACGTTCTAGACGCTACCAAAGCCTTTAGTCTCACTCTCACCAACAAAGATGAAATTGATGGTTTGCCTCCGAGTTTGTTGAGTTTAGCAGCCCAAGTTGCTCGCAGCGCCGGCGCAGAAAATGCTGATGCTGAAAATGGCCCTTGGCGCATTACCTTAGACTTTCCCAGTTACGGCCCTTTCATGCAGCACAGCACCCGCGCTGATTTGCGGGAAAAATTGTACAAAGCTTTTATTAGCCGCGCTTCTAGTGGGGAATTGAATAACTGGCCCTTGACCGATCGCATTTTAGCACTACGCCAGGAACAAGCTGCTTTGCTGGGTTTCAGTAGTTATGCAGAATTGAGTTTGGCGAGCAAAATGGCTCCCAACGTTGCAGCAGTGGAAGCTTTATTAGAAGAATTGCGCCTCTCTAGTTACAATGCTGCGGTTAAAGATTTAGAAGAATTACAGGCTTTTGCGAAGGCAAAGGGCGCACCGGAATCTGGGAAATTGAAGCACTGGGATGTCACTTTTTGGTCCGAACGACGACGGGAAGAATTGTTTGCTTTTAGTGCGGAAGAATTACGTCCTTATTTTGCTTTACCACAGGTATTGGAGGGGTTATTTGGATTAGTCAAACGACTGTTCGGCGTGACAGTAATTGCTGCGGACGGTCAAGCTCCTGTGTGGAACAAAGATGTGCGTTATTTCCAAATAAATGATGAATCAGGAAAGGCGATCGCCTATTTCTATTTAGATGCCTACAATCGCCCGGAAGAAAAGCGTGGCGGTGCTTGGATGAACGAGTGCGTGGTCCGGGCTAAATTTGTGGAAACGGGTATTACCAAGACGCGCTTACCTGTGGCATATTTGGTTTGCAACCAAAGTCCGCCGGTGGATGGTAAACCGAGTTTAATGACTTTCTTGGAAGTAGAAACTTTGTTCCACGAATTCGGTCACGGTTTGCAGCATATGTTGACCAAGGTCGATTATGCGGGAGCATCTGGCATTAATAATGTTGAGTGGGATGCTGTGGAGTTGCCCAGTCAATTTATGGAAAATTGGTGTTACGATCGCGCTACGTTGTTCGGGATGGCAAAGCATTATGCAACAGGGGAAACTTTGCCAGAACATTATTACCAAAAGCTGTTAGCAGCGCGGCATTACATGAGTGGTAGTGCCATGCTCAGACAAGTACATTTTAGCAGTGTTGATATCGAATTGCACCACCGCTACCAGCCGGGAGGTAGCGAAACTGTGATTGATGTCCGCAACCGGATTGCTAAAATTACTACTGTTTTGCCTCCTCTGGAAGAGGACGCATTTTTGTGCGCTTTCGGACACATTTTTGCTGGTGGCTATGCGGCCGGTTATTACAGTTATAAATGGGCGGAAGTGCTTAGTGCTGATGCTTTTGCGGCCTTTGAGGAAGCCGGTTTGGAGGATGAAATGGCGATCGCCTCTACAGGTAAACGCTTCCGCGATACAGTATTAGGATTGGGTGGCAGTTTGCACCCGATGGAAGTGTTTAAAAGTTTCCGGGGACGGGAACCGAGCACTAAAGCTTTGTTAAGACATAGCGGTTTAGTGGCGGCTTAATCCACTCAGGACATACCCACAGGGGATAAAGAACCCGGTTTCTGTGAGAAACCGGGTTTTGTCGTATCAGTATTATTACGGCTATTATCCATTGAGTATTTGTGGAATTAAGTATGTAATTTTACTTAAAAATAGTGGTTGATAGTTTTTCATGTAGAGTGGATTTTGTTTGGATACAGATAATGCTTTTATTGGCAACTATAAATCGAAAACTTTACAAAATTTTTCAGATATCGGGCAAAATAGCTGCTATTTCTTAAAGTTTTCATAAACAAGGGGGACTATGACTGATGGGGATTTGGGCTGTTTTCTGTCAGTCAGTTTGCGATCGAATCAATCCGGGAGTCGAGATCTAAAAAAGTATTTGACCTGAGTTTGAAAGTGGTAAAAAAACAATATTTGTATATATGATGAGAAATTAGGAATAACAGTCGATCGTTCACCTATACATTCAGCTTTTCATGGATATTCAATTAATTAATATCGGTTTTGGTAATATTGTGTCTGCTAATCGAGTGATTGCGATTGTCAGCCCAGAGTCAGCGCCAATTAAACGGATTATTACCGATGCGCGGGAGCGAGGACAACTGGTGGATGCTACCTACGGACGCCGCACGAGGGCGGTTATTATTACGGATTCAAGCCATGTGATTCTCTCGGCGATTCAGCCGGAAACCGTGGCTAATCGCTTTGTGGTGAGCAAAGAGGGCCAAAGTCGGGATGATTGAGCTTGTGACGGTTGCAATTTGAGCGCCTACAGTCTAGACTGAGCGACAACTTAAATTGTTAAAAGTTTCTATTGTCAACATGAAATCAGGGAAATTAATTGTTCTGACAGGGCCTAGCGGTGTGGGGAAAGGCACCTTAGTTCGATCGCTCCTCATGCGCCATCCCGAACTTCATCTCTCTGTATCGGTGACAACTCGTGGGCCCCGTCAAGGAGAAATTGACGGACAACACTACTATTTTGTCAGTCGCAGTCGCTTTGAAGAAATGGTTGAGGCTGGAGAATTGGTTGAATGGGCTGAGTTTGCGGGTAATTTTTACGGTACTCCCTATTTTGCTCTCCAGCGGGGTATCGAAGCGGGTAAGTTGGTATTGCTAGAAATTGAGCTTGAAGGTGCTAGACAAATTAGAGATAAGTTTCCAGAGGCGCTGCGAATTTTTATTTTACCTCCTTCTTGGGAAGAATTGGAACGCCGTCTGCGGAGTCGGGGTTTAGATTCTGAAAGTGCGATTACCCGTCGGTTGTTACGGGCTAAAGCAGAAATTGAAGCTGCGGGAGAATTTGATTTTCAAGTTATTAATGATGATTTGGAAGTTGCTTTAAAAGGGCTGGAATCTGTTTTGACTGTTGAATGTTGACTGTTTCTTCCCTCGGACCTCGGACTGATGTCAAATCCGTTGACATCGGAATTATTATTTCTCTCTTCTCTTTCTCTGTGTCCTCTGTGTTCTCTGTGGTTTAATCATTCCGATACAACCGGAATTGATCTGACTCGGTTCAGTCAGCGAAGCGGTGCGCGTGAGCCTAGTCGAAGGGTCGAATGGCTCTCTTCCTTCTTCCCTCTTCCTTCTTCCTTCTTCCTTCTTCTATAACCATTTTTCAGTGCGGGCTAAAACTTCGGTACTTTGTTTGATGGCTACACAAATTTTTAAATTCAATTCTAGTGTATTTGATTCCGGGAATAATCTCCTGATTGGTTCAATTTCGCGGGCGGAACAACCCAACATTTCCATATAAGCTAGAGTCCATCCAATGGCTGCAATGTCAGTGATATTTCCGGTACCTTCACAAAAGTGACAGCTAATTCCGGCTTGGGGGCCACACTCAGGACAAACCCAATTGCCGATCGATAAATGTGGCGAATTTGTGCGAGTATCTGATGCTGTTTTTAAGGCTTTAATGTGATTTTGAACTACTTGGTCAAAACTGCGAGCTTGCTTGAGGCGGTAGATGGATTTGCTGTGCGGTACCGAATATTCTGCTGGCTGTTGGGCCGCAATCATTGGTGCTGTTTGCTGTGCTATTCTATGTCGAGATTCCCCTAGATTTGCAGTTAGTTGAATGCCGTAATCCTTTAACTCTTGCCGATGCTCGTTCTGCTGAGATTCTGTCGAGGGAAAGGAGGAATTGGGATCGCCAGTGGTGAAAGATGGTTGAATGCGATCGGCTTCTGCTTGTATGGAGAGGTGATGTTCGATCGCCAGAGACCAAGTTCTTCTGTGTCGAATGTTGCCATATTTTTTGGCTTCTTCCTCAGTAATACCGATCGCCTCCGCCTCTTGGCGCAACATATTCATGGAAGTCATAGAAAGTGATATCATTAATAGATTATTTCCAAACAAGTTGAATAAATCACCTTAGATATATTAGCCTAGATTTGCCTTTAGTTACGACCGTCGATGACTTCAACTATTTCCGACAAAGCTTTATCTGTTGCTCGACTAACATCTTACCTCCAAGACTTGTTAGAGGGCGATCGCCGCTTGCAATCCCTGTGGGTAACAGGGGAGGTCGCCAGCGTTTCCGAACACCCCAGCGGCACCTATTTCACCCTCTGCGATGCCGACAAAAGCGCTGCTATTCGCTGCGTAGTCTGGAAATCTCAGCGGCAAAAATTACTAGAGAAACCCACAAAAGGAGCGCAATTGCTGGTATTGGGAAGCCTCCGGGTTTATAAAACTCGCGGCGAGTACCAGTTGAATGTTTCCCAATCCCTAGACGCTGGGGAAGGCTTACAAGCTTTGCGATTGGAACAATTACGATCGCGCTTGGATGCTGAGGGTTTGTTCTCTCCCGCCAACAAACGCCCACTCCCGGCACACCCAAAAATTGTGGCAGTGGTAACATCCGATACCAGTGCAGCTTGGGGGGACATTCAGCGCACCCTAACTCAAAGATATCCGCGTTTGCAGGTGTTGTTATCGCCCACAGCGGTGCAGGGAGAATCGGCTCCTGCTGAGATTGTTAGGGCGATCGCCCGCGTAGAATTGGATGGTAGGGCTGATTTGATCATTTTAGGGCGGGGTGGGGGTGCTGCGGAAGATTTGGCCTGTTTTAATGATGAGCGAGTGGTAAGGGCGATCGGTAATTGTGCGATTCCGATTATAACTGGTATCGGGCACGAAAGAGATGAATCCCTAGCCGATTTAGTTGCCGACAAGCGAGCTCACACTCCCACGGCTGCGGCTGAACAAGCCGTACCTAATTTAGCAGATATTTACTTCCAACATCGACAGCGAGTCGTCAATTTAGCACAGGTTGTCAGATCCAGATTCCAAAAAGAAGAAAAGCATTTACAACAACTGCAACATCGATTAAAGCGTTTACCTGTAACCTCCCGAACTTTGCAGCAAGCCAGTGGTAAATTGGAAGTGCTGCAACAAAAGTTATCAGCCTTAAATCCCGCAGCAGTTTTGGAAAGAGGTTACGCTGCGGCGATCCAAAGTGATGGTACGATCGTCCGTACCACCGAGGGTTTAGTGTTGGGAGAGGAATTGACGCTGAAATTGAGTCGGGGCGTGGTGAAAGTTAAGATTGTAGAAATATTGGATGCGACAGAAAAGTTATGATTAATTCGCCCTTGCGTCAGTCAGACTGGAATTATGAAGAAACAGTCGATCGCATAGAAGCAATAATTGAGAGAGTGGAATCGGGAGAATTGCCTCTGGAACAGGTTTTCGAGGAATTTTCGATAGCTGTCGAGTGTTTGCAGGAGTGCGAAACTTTTTTGGCGCGGGGAAAGGAGAAAATGGATTTGTCGATCGAGATTTTAGAAGATGAAATAGATTTTTAGGAGTTCTTAATAATCTCCCAAAATATCGTAATCGCCATGAGTCCCTATCCCAAACCCAACAATACCTTATATTGATAATATAAGGTATTTTCTAAAGGCGATCGCACTTATTTCAAATCCATATCTATCCCTGCTAAAATCGCCTCAGCTTCCCCGCACAAAGCCGCGTGACAGCAACCGTTACTAGCCAACAATCCCCCCCACTGACTCACATCTCCCCGGTTATATTGCAAAGCAGAACCGTCAAAACGAGTAAATCGGCCCCCCGCTTCCGTCAAAATCAATTCCGGTGCCGCCAAATCCCAATCTTTAGGCGCAGACTTTCCCGACAGCGCAATATAAACATCAGCCCTTTGTTCCACAATTGTCGCAACTTTACAGCCAATGCTACCGACAGCTAGTTGATTTTGACAAGGCAGTTTATGCAATAATTTATTAAAGCGATCGTCCCGGTGACTGCGACTGGTTACTATAGATAAATCCGCCACTATATTGCGCTCAGAAACCTGCAACTTTACCGTAGAACCATCTCGACTTTCCACAAAAGCACCAGCATCTTTGATGGCGTAAAAAATCTTTTGTTGTTCCGGCCAAGCCACCACTGACAAAACAGGTCTTCCCTGGTATGCTAAAGCAATATGAACTGCAAATTCCCCTGTCCTATCAATAAAATCCCGCGTTCCATCCAAAGGGTCAATAATCCAAACCCAACTTTGAGGTAAGGGAATTTGCCCGTGAATTTCTAAATAAGCTTTGTAAGTTTCTTCGCTAAGATACCCAAATTCTGCATTCCCTAAAGCTGATTGTAATTCAGCGAGAATGTAACTATTGACAGCGACATCGGCGGCGGTGACTGGCCCATCTTTTTGTTCTTGGATGTCGAGGTTGGGAGTCTGGGAATCCTGGCGATAATAGGATTGTAGGATATCTGATGCACCCCAGGCGATCGATCGCACAATTTCGCTTAATTCTTCGAGATTTTTCATCCTCAAACTTCCCCTAATATTAGCTTAATCATACTCGTTAATCATACTCGTTCCCAGGCTCTGCCTGGGAATGCCTACCCGGAGGCTCTGCCTCCTTCTTCCTGTTAGTATAATCCGAGGCAGAGCCTCTAGATATGCGTTACTAGGCAGAGCCTAGTAACGAGAGAAACGAGAGAAAACGCCTCCTGTAGGGGCGGTGCTCCGTGCCCGCCCCTGAAAATTACCAATTAATATGAGGATATTTCCACTCATAATAATTGGGAAATACAAAATTAGTAAACGAAACCGAAATACTCACATCCAAGGATTTTACATGATGCCACCAACCCACAGGAATAAAGATAGCTTCTCCCGGTTCCAAAATCACTTCAATGATTTTCGCCTCTCTGTAAAGAGGATACTTTTCATAGTCGGGATTTTCGCCATCAACCTTACTAAAAACACCCACATGATTGTAAAGCAGAGGTGTTTGTTGGGGACAAATTAATTTAATTAATTTCCGACCCGAAACTTGCGCTAAAATTAAATTAACTGGGTCATGATGTAGGGGCGTAATCGTACCTTTTGGACCAAACCAAAAGAAAACTCTGCCGCTTGTTTCCGCAGGATTTAAGTATTCTGGGAAAATTTCGATGTCATTGAATAGAGGTTTGAATTCCGCTCTTTCCAGAGTTTGGTTGTTAGCAACCATGTAGCAGTCATTGGTGGGGCCACCATTGACGACCATATCCACGTATTCGCGGAATAATACAGTTTTTTTGTGATTTTCGATCTTAATTTCGTAATCTGGGTCAGAGTTCCGGTTGACTTGAATTTGCACCTCTGCATCGCCGTATTTTTGCTGCAAATACTCCGGTGTCCACAACTGCAACGCTTTCCAATTGTGCATGATATTGGTAATAATTACTGGCGTATTTTTGGCGTAGTAATTTTCTAGGAAATATTCTCGCGAAAGGCTGCTTTTACGTTCGATTGTCCCGTATTTTGCAGACAGGGATGCTAATTGATTGTTAATGCTAAGTTGGGATTCTAATTTCTGCAATAACTGCACGTATTGATTACCTGCTTGGAAGTAGGGGTGAGAGGATATTTCCCGGACTTCTGCTGTGGCTGTTTCTGCATCTATACCGGTACTTACTAGGGCTTGAATGATTTCGGCATCGGGTTTATTTAATAATTTGTTGGCTGCTACCCACTGTCTCATGTTTTCGGGTACTTCTTTTTTGCTTGGAGTAAGTAGATTTTGCAGGTTTTGCGTCAGCCATTCTAGATTAACCTGCTGTTGGTCAGTCATGGTAATCCGCAAAGGGGGAAGTGTGATGGTTAGGGGTTGGGTATCAGGCATGATTTTGGTATGTTGTTTTGGGACTAAGTATAGCAATTTTATCGAACCGCGAAGGCGCAAAGGGCGCAAAGGAAGATTGGGATGAAGTTTACAATTTTTGCATGATTCGGGTATGTTGTTTTGGGACTAAGTATAGCTATTTTAGCGAACCGCGAAGGCGCAAAGGACGCGAAGGAAGATTGGGATGAAGTTTACAATTTTTGTCGGGGTTGTTTTTATGATTTTAACTTAGGGAGTGTTGTCTGTTAAAGTTTTCTGGCTGGGAGTGGTTTTTCCCGGATGTTTTGGTAAGTTTTACTTGAAGATTAACTGTTTTTCATCCAGCTACGGGTTCCGAATTGTTGGCAGGAATCCCCAGCGATTTTGGCGGCTGAGCTGAGACTGTCTGTAAAGTTTTTTTGCAGAATGTAGTGACAAAAAGCTCCGTGAAAAATATCGCCAGCACCTAAAGTGTCTGTGGCTTGAATTGGAGGTATTTCTAGACTGCCATAGTTGCCATTTCTGAGGTATAAAATCGGTTTTTCGCCACGAGTGATGGCAATATTTGGAATTCCGGCTGCTGATAAGTAAGCAAACACTTCTTGTGGGTTGTAGCAGTTGGGTGGATGAAAATTATCGGAGCATATAGCCCATTCGATAAATGGTAATATTTCGTCTAATCCTGGTTTCCAACTGCCTCCGTCGAGTACCATTGGGATGTTCTGGGACTTGGCAATTTTAGCAATTTGTGTGCTGGCTAATATTTGGTGTCCGTCTATCAGGACAATATTAACTGATGTTAAAATATCTGGGTTAATTGTTTGAGTGTCAACCTGGGATTTTGTAGCATTAATCGAGATTACCGATCGCTCTCCGGTTCCTTGAGTTACAATAATTGAAGAAACTGGCGGTGGGTCCGATCGCCTCAGTCCTAAATCGATTATCCTCACATTATACTCAGCCAGGTCATTTTTAATTAATTGGGCGATCGCATGAGTCCCCAAAACCCCAGCCCATATCGCCCTATTCCCCAAATAACCAAAAGTCACCGCAGCATTCGCCGCCGGCCCGCCCGCTGCAATGGTACAATCGGAAGCAACAACTTTTTGATTTTCTCCCGGAGGCTGCTGGGCCAAATAAATTAAATCCAAAGTCCCCAATCCCAAAAACAATCCCGTTTTCATATCTGCGTTAATCCGCGTTTACCTGCGGTTAAAAAATCTACATCTTAAAATGCAAGCAAATCCCCATACAGGAACACTTTACATCGTCGGAACCCCGATCGGCAACCTGGAAGACATGACTTTTCGCGCCATCAAAATTTTGCAAGCAGCCGACTTGATTGCCGCCGAAGATACCCGCCACACAGGTAAACTTTTACAACATTTCCAAATCACCACTCCCCAAATCAGCTATCACGAACACAACCGACATCAACGACTTCCCGAACTCATCGACAAACTGCTTTTAGGCAAAGATATCGCCCTAGTTACAGATGCTGGAATGCCCGGAATTTCCGACCCTGGTTCCGAGTTAGTCAAAGCTTGCGCTGATGCTAACATTAACATCATCCCCATTCCCGGAGCCTGCGCTTGCATAGTAGGAATCAGTGCATCAGGATTACCCACCGACAGATTTGTGTTTGAAGGTTTCTTGCCAGCGAAAGGTCAAGAACGCCAACAAAGTTTAGAAGCTTTGCAAATAGAATCCCGCACCATTATCTTATACGAATCTCCCCACCGATTGCGACAAACTTTACAAGATTTAGCAAATGTCCTGGGAAGCGATAGACAGATTGTACTGGCGAGGGAATTGACCAAGATGCACGAAGAGTTTTGGCGTGGTAGTATCGAAAGTGCGATCGAACTTTACACAAATAATGAACCCAAAGGAGAATTTACCCTCATCATCGGCGGCCTCCAAACAGCAGCCCCAGTATTCTCCGAAGACGCCATCAAAGCCGAATTACAAACATTAATCAGTGAAGGAATCAGTCGTTCCCAAGCCAGCCGCCAACTAGCCCAACAAACATCCCTCCCCCGCCGCCAAATCTACCAACTCGCCCTCACACTAGACGACAACCAATCACCAGAATAAACATCGCTTCCTCCCCTCTGCGCCCTCTGCACCCTCTGTGGTTAAATAAAAAAAGCCAGACAATCATACTAAAAACTATATGGTACGCGGAAACTACGATCGACAAAAACCATATTTAAGCAACCCCCACATCAACAAACCAATCGCCGAGATTTATGCAGACTTAGACGCCTTTAGCTGGGAAATATTCGAGGATCAACCTCACCGCTTCGATACCGTCAGCTTTTACGTCTTACTTCCCCCATTGTTTTACGAAGGAAAATTCATCAAAGGCATTTACTTCAGCGAAGGAGTCGAACTCATCAAAAAACTCTTTCCCCAACTTGAATCAGTATTTTTTGCCTTTACCTATTCTCCCGGAATCTCCTATTCTTGGGCCCCCGTAGCCGAGGCATATTCCAGCTTGTACAAAAACCCACAGCGCGAGAAATGGTTTCGCGAAACTTATCCCGATCGCGCCCACAAACCAATCATACCACTACAAGACACCGACTTCATCAACGAATACCTAATTTCCCCGCGAAATGTCCCAGAAAAAGACATCGACTTACTCGCCGTCGCCCGCATCTCCGAAGAAAAAAACTTACCCACAATCGCCAAAGCCTTAAAAATTTACCGCCAAAAATACCCGCAAAAACCCATAAAATTAACAGTTGTCAGCGGACACGATTTTGATGCAAACAATCTCAAAACCCTCGACGAGTACGCCTTAAAAGAATGGCAGCAAGTCGAGACAATTTTAGGTAATCCCTCAGACTACATCAACTTACTGCCGAGAGTTGACTACTACAACGAAATGCCTCTGTATTATTCGCGATCCAAAGCATTTGTTCTCGGTTCCCTCCTCGAAGGAAAAAACCGAGGCATCACCGAAGCCATGAGTTGCAACGTTCCCGTAATTTGTTTCCAAGAATTCAACCAATATGCCAGAGGAGACTCTCCTGTTTTCCCCAAAGGTGCAGGGCTTTATGCTAAATTCGATCCAGAATCTTTAGCTGATACTATATATACAGTATTAGAAAATCGGACAGAATTCAAGCCACGATATCAGTATTTAAAGCATTCCGGGCGAAAGAACTTTTTCAATACTTGCATTGACAGTTTCCCTTACTATCAGCACAACATTCCCGACTACAAACCCGGAGATGTTGTTAACAATTTGTGGCTGGATTTAGCAGTTCAGCAAAACTATCAAGTTAGCTTGAATAGCTTCTTGTACGGAGGTTCACATCTTTCGCACCTGCGCGGGATAAATGCGATTCAGCAACATCTCGGCGAGCTCACAAAGTTTATAGCTGAGTAAGATACTGAAAGTTTATGAAGTAGGGACAAAGGCTTTCCCCCATTGGTATCAACTTAAGCCTAAAACCCTTAATAAATATCGCTTTTACCTAAGTCTAGATCCCCCTAAATCCCCCTTAAGAAGGGGGACTTTGAGAAGGATCTTGTTCCCCCCTTCTTAAGGGGGGTTAGGGGGGATCTGAGTTTAATGGTCAAACAGCAATCTGTGACTGGGTTTGAACTTAGGTTGACACCAATAGCCGATCGCAATTTGTCTAAAACCGCATAAATTAGTAATTTACGATACAGTCACGATCGCATTTATGGCATTATAAAATATAGTGAGTTTCAAAGTGGCGATCGACGGAAAACAAGATTTATTTAATTGCGATCAATTCTTGAAATAAAATTTCATTCAGCAGGAAAAACAGAGAATGCACGACTTGAAAGTTATCATCATCGGTGCGGGAATTGGCGGCTTAACTGCTGGAATTGCCCTCGAACAAGCGGGCTATGAAGTTGAAATTTACGATCGCGTCAAAGAACTGCGCCCCGCAGGTGCCGGCATCTCCCTGTGGTCGAACGGAGTCAAAGTTCTCAACCGCCTCGGCTTAGGTGAAAAAATGGCAAAAATCGGCGGTCAAATGGAGCGCATGGAATACCGCACCAAAACCGGCGAACTCCTGAATGACATTGATTTAATGCCGTTAATTGAACAAGTTGGTCAGCGCCCCTATCCCGTTGCACGCCGGGATTTGCAAAATATGTTGCTAGCAGCATTTAAGGGAGAAGTCAAGCTCGATCGCAAATGTATCGCCGTAGAAGAAGATGAAAACAAAGTAACAGCAATTTTTGAAAATGGAGACAAAGCTCATGGCGATTTATTAGTGGCTGCTGACGGCGTGCGATCGATTTTGCGTACCTATGTATTGGGCTACGAAGTAGAGCCGAAATACGGAGGTTATATCAACTGGAATGGGCTAGTCCCAGCCGATGCAGAACTCGCGCCGAAAAACACTTGGGCGATATATGTCGGCGAGCACAAACGGGCATCAATGATGCCAGTTGCGGGTGATAGATTTTACTTTTTCTTAGATGTTCCCTTACCCAAAGGGATTCCCGCTAATCCCGATAATTACAAAACGGAACTCAAAGAACACTTTAAAGGTTGGGCAGAACCCGTACAGTTGCTGATAGATAGGTTAGATCCCGCAGCAGTGGCGCGGCCGGAAATTCACGACGTAGGGCCGATCGACCATTTCGTTCGCGGTAAAGTAGCTTTGCTGGGAGATTCCGCCCACGCCACCTGCCCGGATCTCGGCCAAGGAGGCTGTCAAGCCATGGAAGATGGGCTGGTACTCAGTAACTACCTTTTGAGTACAAATTTGGGGGTAGAATACGCGCTCAAACGTTACGAAACCGAGCGCAAACAGCGAGCCAATGCCGTTGTCGAAAAAGCCCGACAGCGCGCGGAACAAATACATGGCAAAGATCCCATAGTCACAGAAAAATGGTACGCACAATTAGCCTATGAACGACCAACTGATGTCACAGATGCGATCGCCAAAGTCATCTCAGCCGGCCCGTTACACTAATAGAAACTAGCGCCCTTAGTCTGGTTCCCAGGAAGAACCTTAGTCTGGTTCCCAGGCTCTGCCAGGGAACCCATATCCAGAGGCTCTGCCTCGCTTTAACTGGTTCCCAGGCTCTGCCAGGGAACCGATATCCAGAGGCTCTGCCTCGCTTTTAAAACAGCAAAAATGGAGGCAGAGCCTCTGGATCTGCGTTACCAGGCAGAGCCTGGTAACGAGTTGAATATCCAGAGGCTCTTAACTGGTTCCCAGGCTCTGCCAGGGAACCGATATCCAGAGGCTCTGCCTCGCTTTTAAAACAGCAAAAATGGAGGCAGAGCCTCTGGATCTGCGTTACCAGGCAGAGCCTGGTAACGAGTTGAATATCCAGAGGCTCTTAACTGGTTCCCAGGCTCTGCCAGGGAACCAATATCCAGAGGCTCTGCCTCGCTTTTAAAACAGCAAAAATGGAGGCAGAGCCTCTGGGTCTGCGTTACCAGGCAGAGCCTGGTAACGAGTTGACGAGTAGAAATTAGCAGTTAATCAATCATTCAATAATGTCAGGAAAACTTACTACTCACGTTCTCGATACAGCCCGCGGGTGTCCGGCAGCAAATATGTCGATCGCCCTGCATTCAATTGACCCAAAATCCGGCGCAAAAACCCTGTTGAAAACTGTAACAACGAATGCCGACGGCCGCACGGCAGCCCCGTTACTATCAGAAAGCGAACTCAAACCAGGAGTTTACGAATTAGTCTTTTCCGTTGGCGAATACTTCGCACAATACACGGAAAATTTGCCCGATCCGCCGTTTTTAAATAGCATTCCGATTCAATTCGGCATCGCCGATATCACCGCACACTATCACGTACCTTTGCTAGTTTCTCCTTGGTCTTATAGCACCTATCGCGGTAGTTGAATAGAGGGAAGAAGGAAGAGGGAAGTTGAGAGTTGAGAGTTGAGAGTCGATCGATTGGTAGGGGCGGTGCCCCCGTGCCCGCCCTCATAGTTGTTAGTATAGGAGAAATTATGTTAGTCACAAAGCAACGTGTTTTTAAACAATTCTGGTATCCAGTAATTCGCACCGCCGAATTGTCCGGCGAACCAAAAGCTTTTGAACTATTAGGAGAACCCATAGTTTTGTGGTTAGATTCCCAAGGTAAACCCGCAGCAGTTGAAGACAGATGCTGTCACCGCACAGCCAAACTTTCCCTCGGAAAAGTTGTCGATGGTAACATTTCCTGTGCCTACCACGGCTGGACATTTAACTCATCTGGAACCTGCGTTTGCGTTCCGCAGCAGCAAAAAGACACCATCTCTCCCAACTACAAAGTAAAAGCATACCAAACGTGCGATCGCTACGGATACGCTTGGGTTTGTCTGGGAGAACCCCTAACAGATATTCCCGATATTCCCGAAGCTTCAGACCCCAACTACCGCCAAATTCACGAATTTTACGAACCCTGGAATTGCGCGGGATTGCGAGTAATGGAAAATGAATTAGACATGGCTCATCCTACTTTTGTGCATACCACAACCTTCGGCAGCGAATCACATCTTACACCGGATGTAATGGAATTTCAAGAAACAGAATGGGAACTACACTATCACAGCATTTTAGGTGTAGTCAATCCCGCCCAGCAACAGCAAAACTTAAAAATGGAGGAAAAGGAAACCGTGCGGACAATCGATGGAATTTGGTTTATGCCATTTACCGTCAAACTCAGGATTGTTTACCCAAATGGACTCGTTCACATCATTGTCAATACCATGACTCCGATTAACGATTCCACTTCTCAAATGGTGCAATTTTGCCTCCGCAACGACACCGAAACAGATGCCAAAACCAGCGACATTATTGCCTTCGATCGCGCCGTTACATTAGAAGACAAACGCATATTAGAAACAACCGATTGGGACGTACCCCTCGACATCAACCAAGAACAACATATGCTGACAGATAAGCCGGGAATTATCATGCGCCGCAAAATTGCAGCACTCCTAAAAGCCCACGGCGAAACAGAACAAACTAAAGTCAGTTGACAGTTGACAATTGACAGTTGACAGTTAACAGTTAACAGTAGCAATCTGATCCATCGTCCATAATACATAGGCCGGGGCGGGTTTTTGAGATAGTCGGTTTTTGGCGACTATTGTTGGTGAAACCCGCCCCTACAGGAATCATAGTCAATCAACAGTAGAAGATTATTTACTACTTCCTTCTTCTTCCCTCTTCTTCCTTCGTGTCCTTCGCGCCTTCGCGGTTCAATCAAACTAAATATTAAAACAAAGCTAATTAAAATTAATCACCCCAATACAAAATGCCATACTCTTTAGTTGAACTCAACCAACTCAGCCCGGAAGAATTTACCCAAGCTTTGGGCGCGATTTTTGAACACACACCCGACATCGCCCGTCGCACTTGGGACGATCGCCCTTTTGCATCCACAGCCGACTTATACGCCAAAATGGTAACAGTAGTCAGCGCCATGACTGTCGGCGAAAAACTAGCTTTAATTCAAGCACATCCAGACTTAGGAAGCAAAGCAAAAATGGCCGAAGCGTCAGTTAGCGAACAAGCCGGTGCGGGTTTGGATAGGCTATCGGTTGACGAGTTCGATCGCTTTCAATCCCTCAACCGATCGTACCGCCAAAAGTTTGGTTTTCCCTTCATTGTGGCGGTAAAAAACCACACTAAAACCAGCATTCTAGAAGCCTTTAAACAGCGCCTCGACAATTCCCCAGAAACTGAAATGCAGCAGGCTGTAGCTGAAATTTGCCAAATAGCCCGCTTTCGGCTGGAGTCAGCAATCCGAAATTAATCCGACTCAAGAAACCGGGTTTTTACGAAAATACTGCGTTACAGCCCGCAGATTCCCGAAAAACCCGGTTTCTGGGACCCAACGACAATTTAGATCCAGGAAATATCACCCGATCGGGCGATACTTTACACCAAAATAGTTGTAAAATAGTATCATAAGGCACAGAAAAAGATTCGGACATACCAAATAAAGCTGGTATGGTGACAGGTTTCCATGTGCTTCCCAGACAAACCATCTTGGAGGCAAAGTTATGACATTCTTCAATCGCAAATTCACAAAAAAATCCCCCGCGCCAGTACCTGTAGCAGACATCAAACAGCCTGGGCACGAAGAACCTTTAGGCCATATGCACGGCAATTTTCGGCACTGGGTTTGGTTGAATCCATCCCATCAGCGCGCCCAGTAAATTAGGTATTTCTCCGCCGCCGCAAACAAGCCGTAAAGTGCGGTTCCCATCACTGCCAACACCATCAATCCTGCAAAACCTAAAGGCACGTCAAAGTTAGAACTCGCCGTGACAATTAGGTAGCCTAAGCCTTTGTTGGATGCTACTGTTTCCGAAATTACAGCGCCGACAAAGGCAAGGGAAATTGCTACTTTTAGGGATGCAAAGACGTAGGGTAAGGTGTGGGGGAAACCCACTTTTTGGAAAATTTCAATCTGGGATGCACCAAGCGATCGCATGACATCTTTCATCTCAGGTTCCACTGTATCTAATCCTAAAGCTACGTTAACGGCGATCGGGAAAAATGCCAGCAAAAAAGCAGTCAAAATTGCCGGTACCGTACCGATGCCAAACCACAGCGCAAACAGCGGAACTAACGCGACTTTCGGTACCGTATTGAACCCCACTAATAGGGGGTAAAGAACTACATAGGCAATGCGCGAATACCCGATGAGAAACCCCAGCACTATGCCAGCGACAATGGCGATGATGAAACCCGCTAAAGTTGTAAACAAAGTTTGGCCGCTGTTTTCGATCAGTGCCTGACTTTGGTTGAAAGTGGCTGCCAGAATCGCAGAAGGTGCGGGCAAGTTATAGGGAGGAATTTTCAACAAAAATACCAGAATTTCCCACACCAGGAACAGCAAGATTGTCGCAGCAATTGGCATCACAACACTTGCTGTTTTTGAGCGTGCAAATTTCTCTAAATTATCCATTGCTTTTTCGTGTTTTTTAATTGCGGTGAATGTGGCGGCGCAGTTCTGCTACAATGTGATTGAAATTATCCGACATCATCATATCTAGATTGGTAGGACGCGGGAGATTGACTTTTACTTTGTAGACGATGGAACTCGGACGCGGGCCCATCACATAAACTGTATCTGACAAGAAAACTGCCTCGCGCAAATCATGAGTGATCAGGATGCAAACGCACTTCACCCGCATCCACAACTCTTGCAACATCACCCACATTTCCTCGCGAGTGAAAGCATCTAACGCCCCAAAAGGTTCGTCTAACAGCAGGATTTCTGGTTGGTGAATTAATCCCCGACACAGGGAAGCCCTCTGCCGCATTCCTCCCGACAATTGCCAGGGAAACTGTTTTTGAAAGTCTTGCAATCCGACGGTAGCTAACAATTCTTGGGCTTGGCGCACAAACATTTCCCTGCGCTTTGGATCTTTTGATTCTCGCTTGTAAGGCTGCACTACTTCCAGTGGCAAAAGTACGTTGTCGAGGGTATTTCGCCAAGGTAACAGCACTGGATTCTGAAAGGCAATTCCGACATTTTTTAGCGGTTTGGTAATTTTCTTTTCCCGCATCCTAACTTCGCCTATCGGCGCTGGAGACAGCCCAGAAACCATCCTCAAGATTGATGTTTTACCGCAGCCACTGGGCCCGACAAAGGACACAAATTCTCCTTGGGCGATCGACAGCGAAATCTCGTCGATAATTCGTCTGGGTTGGCCGTCAACTCGATACTCTAAACCCACGCGATCGAATTCCAAAAGAGTCGGTTCTTGCGTTTCGATCGCATCTGTTACCATTTTAGGCTGTACCACAGTTACTTTACCTCCTTTTTTTTGGATAAACTCAACAGTATTTTCTTAACCGTATGCTGTATACACTTATTTTTTGAAAGCCGGTAACTTCTAGTTATTCTAGATAATTCTTCCCGTGTCTGTATCGCAAAATACAAACTTTTGGATAATCTAGCCAGCGATCGCAGTATCAGCAAATACCGCCCCAACTCTCCCCTTGTCTATTTGATTATTGTTTGACAAAAACCGAAAAACTGTGTTTTTGTATACAGTATGCCTAAAAACAAAAGAATACAGTATACAAGAAGCCGATTAGCAGCTTTACTTTGACGCGAAATCCGCAAACATAAGCGATCGCGTTTGGTGAGCTACAGAGGTTTTCCCCTCAGTTTGTGGTCCAAATAGCAAGCTTTTTTTCATGAAAAATACGTGGTTAGGACGATCGCTATCCCTAGTGCCGATCGCAGCGCTACTAATTCTAAGTAGCTGCCAATCTCAGCAACCGAATGCCGCAACTACCCCTGCATCGGGGGGAGCAACTGCCACAACAGCCGCCGATACGTCACAGAAACGCAGCATTAAAGTCAATCCATCTTGGCTGTTACAAGGCGACAACGCACCGCTGACAATGGCGATCGACAAAGGCTATTTTCCAGCCGAAGGATTGGATGTTAAAATCGAACGGGGGTACGGTTCATCTGATACAATTACCAAAGTTGCAGCAGGTCAATTCGAGATCGGATTTGGCGATATTTACTCCATGATGGAGTTCAACGCCAAGAATCCCAACGATCCAGTAGTAGCAGTTGCAGTACCTTACAATCGATCGGCCTTTTCCATAGTCACCCTCAAATCGAGCAACATAGCCGATCCCAAAGCATTAGCCAGCAAAAAGCTAGGAGCTCCCGCAGGAGATGCACCGCGCAAATTGTGGCCGGTATTTGCCCAAAAAGTGGGGGTACCCGCCGATGGCGTAGAGTGGATTACCATGGAACCAAAGCTGCGCGAAACATTATTAATTAAAGGCGATGTGGATGCAGTCAGCGGTTTTGCAACCACCATCATCCCCGCGTTAGAAAAAGCAGGCAAAAAGCCAGAAGATATGAATGTCTTTTACTATACCGATAACGGTTTAGATTTGTACGGAAATGCGATCGTTGTCAAAAAAGCATTTTTAGAGAAAAATCCCGAAGTAGTAAAAGGCTTTTTGAGAGCGTATTTTAAAGGACTCCAAGATACGTTAAAAGATCCGACAGCCGGATTGGCATCTGTGGTAAAAGCCGGAGACAGCTTGATGGACAAAAATGCCGAAAAGCGCCGCCTGCAAATTGCTTTAGAAAGGCTGTACATAACTCCCGAAGTGGAAAAAGTAGGCTTGGGCGGAGTCGATCCAACTCGTCTGGAAGCGACAGCGAAACAAGTAGCAGAAGTGTTGAAAATTACAGCTCCGCCAGTTAATCAGATAGTTGACGAGAGCTATTTACCTCCCAAAGAAGAGCGGGCTTTACCTGCGGCGGGCGATCGCAAACCGCTGACTTAAAAGCGTATTCCAGGTTTATGAAATGTAGGGACACCGCACCCTGCCCATTGGTGTCTACTTGAGCATGAAAACCCTTGTATCTCTCGTTTATAGCCGAGCCTAGATCCCCCTAAATCCCCCTTAAGAAGGGGGACTTTGATCGGAATCTTGTCCCCCCCTTCTTAAGGGGGGCTAGGGGGGATCAAAATCTAAGAGTCAAACAAAGTCCACTCCAAGCGGACTAAATAATTACGGTGTGAGGATCATGTCTAAATCTTTGTTTTTCCAAATCCTGCTGACAGCAACGCCAGCCTTTTTTTGTATTAATTTGCTGATTTCTCCCGCAAGCTTTGCTGCGGAAAATTCCGTTTTGGAAACCGAGGAAGCAACAGCCGAGATAGCAGAGTTACCTATAGCAGAATTGGCGGCATCACCAATTGACACACAGACAAATCCTGCGGTAACAAATGAAAAACCAGCCGCCATTGCATCAGAAAATCAACTAGAACTAAACCCGAAAGAAGTCGCAGCAGTTTCTGAATCAAGCGAAGTAAAATCTACAGAAACAGCAGCCGAAGCATCCAACGAATCCAGCGTATTGGCCGAGTCAATCCAAACACCGGAAAATCCAGTAAATATCGCCGATATCCAACAGGTAGATACCCTGGAAACAAACGATGCTTCCCAAATCGAGCAAGTCACCTCCGTTTCCCAACTCAGCGATGTCAAACCCACAGACTGGGCATTTCAAGCACTGCAATCCTTAGTTGAACGCTACGGATGTATCGCAGGATATCCCGACGGTACTTATCGCGGAAATCGAGCCATGACGCGCTACGAATTTGCCGCCGGCTTAAATGCGTGTCTAGATAAAGTTACGGAATTAATCAGAGCCGGAGGTTCTAATTTAGTCAAAAAAGAAGATGTAGAAAAAGTCCAAAAACTGCAAGAACAATTTGCAGCCGAACTAGCAATCCTACGCGGTAGAATCGATGTATTAGAAGCTCGCACATCCGAGCTAGAATCCAATCAATTCTCGACCACAACTAAACTCAATGGTACGGTTTGGTTCAACCTGACATCAGCATTTCCCACAGGCGATATCACTGCTGAACGCAGCCGCACCGCGCCCGGTAGTGCCTTTGCTCCTCCAACTCGCGATGCCAATAATCGACCGACTCGCGTCGAACGCGATCGCCCGGAAACTACTTTTAGCTACTACGCTTTTTTGACCCTAAATACTTCATTTACAGGCAAAGATTCCCTGGTAACTCAGTTAGTATTTGGGAACGGAAACTCCCCTGCAAATGAACTGGTATCAGCGGGTTTTTACAACTCTTGGGGAACGCCGTTTTTAGATCAAACTGGCGTACCGACGGCAAATACTGTGGGAATTCGCGAGATGTCTTACACGTTTCCAGTGGGAGATAAGGTGCAAGTTGCGATCGGACCGCGGTTAAACTATTATCGCTATTTTGACGGCAATCGCTTTACATTTTTCATGAAAGGAGCGACGAGTTTTAACTCCAACGGCAGTACACTGTTAAATGCAGTCGATCGCGGATCGGGCGCTGCCATAACTTGGCAAATTGCCAAACCGCTGAAATTCACCGCTGCTTATATGGCGGAAAATACCGAATTTTTGAATCCTGCGGTATTTAATACCGCTAGCAATCCCAGCAATGGTTTGTTCAACAGTTCCAACACGATGACAGCGCAGTTGGAATACGCCCCCAGCAACTCTTTCAATCTGAGACTAATTTACGCGCGATCGAGCCTCAAACCTTATAATGGATTCATCGGCGGAGCAGTGGGCGAACCACTCCCTTACGGCTATGCAGATGACGGTTTCGGGGGGAAAGTTAGAGACTCCGGCGCTGATACTTTTGTAGTTAATTTTGATTGGTTGCTGAGCCGTAATTTTGGTTTATTCGGGCGGTATTCCTACGGACAACTTGAGGTAAATCCAGTAAATCGCGATCGCTCTGGCGGAGATATTAAGGTACAATCTTTTCAAGTCGGCATGGGATTTCCCGATTTGGGAAAAAAGGGCGCGTTGGGAGTAATTTCATTTGTGGTTCCCCAGGATTACATATCCGGCCGCAGATTTTTGCTTTCTGGCGGGGGTAATGGAGGTACTCAGTACGAAGTAGAGGGTTCGTACTACTACCCGATTACGAATAATATTGCGATCGTCCCGGCATTTTATGCTATCTTTAATGCCAACAATTTTGATGGCAACCCCACCGTATTTATCGGAAATCTGCGCACTCAGTTTAGCTTTTAAGCTAGTGCTTTCCCGACAGTCCGACAGGGGTTAAAAACCCCTGTCTCATAGCGAAAGTCCTCTCAAAGAGGACTAAAATGAATCGCAGTTTCCATCAACCTCTTTAGTCGGTTTCAACCGACTTTCGCTTTGAGGCAGGGGTTTAAACCCCTGCCGGAATGCTGCCGTACTTCGTCCAAGCGCGTGGTTGTTGGCACCTGCGGGCCAAGCTCAAGTCCCTACAGACGTGTCACCTGCAATCTATGCCTACCTGCTACAGAAGCTTCAATGTGCTGTATGATTGATAATGAGTCAGCCAAAACATCCTGTTACATAACATAAAAATATGAGTTTTGATGCTGAATTAACAATTTTTAACAATACAGAATTTACTGTAGTTTGAACTTAAGGATAAGTAATTTTGGGCCTGTCATTTCGCGCGATTCGCCGCACTCAATCCCTCCACGAGCAAACATACCAAGCTCTCCGAACTGCTATCCTGTCGGGAGAATTAGCAGGTGGAGAACGATTGATCGAAACACAACTGGCCGAAATGTTAAACGTCAGCAGAACTCCAGTGAGAGAAGCTTTGTGCCAACTGCAACGAGAGAATTTAGTCACCGCAGATCCCCATCATGGATTGCGAGTTGCTAGCTTGTCGATCGCCGATGCTGCGGATCTTTACGATTGTCGCATCGCTTTGGAACAATTGTCAGCAGCCGGGGCTAGTCAAAATGCGACAGAGGCTCAATTGAAACAACTCGAATCCATCGTCTCTCAAGCAGAAAATAACACACAAGTGCGATCGGGCGAACTGACAAACTACCAATTGCTTTACGCAGACTATCAATTTCACCGATTGCTAGCCCAATGTTCCGGCAATTTTTGGTTAGTAACTTTATTAGATCAGGTATTTGACAAAATGATCTTAGTGCGACTCCGTACAATGGAATACAATCCGGGAGTATTGGAAATCCGCACCGAACACCGCCACATTTTTGAAGCCGTCATCGAACACAATCCCGTCGCAGCAGCCCAAGCAATTAAAGAACATTTAATTGCCAGCAAAGCGCGGGTAATCAAAGAAATTCAGGAGATAGAACAAACAACAAACAACAAATAACAAATAACAAATAACTTATATGCCACAAAATTATCCAAGAGACTTAATCGGTTACGGTCAAAATCCCCCAGACCCTAAATGGCCCCAAGAAGCCCGCATAGCCCTACAATTCGTGATTAATTACGAAGAAGGCGGCGAAACCTGCATCCTCCACGGAGATTCATCTTCAGAAACATTTTTATCCGAAATTGTCGGGGCCCTCCCCTTATCCGGGCTGCGGCACATGAACATGGAATCCTGTTACGAATACGGCAGTAGGGCGGGTTTTTGGCGGCTGCACCGGATGTTTACTTCCAGGGGAATGCCACTCACAGTTTATGGCGTAGCAATGGCATTAGAAAGGCATCCCGAAGCAGTAGCAGCAATGCTAGAAGCCGATTGGGAAATTGCCAGCCACGGCTACCGCTGGATAGATTATAAGTATTTTGGGCAAGAGGCGGAACGGGAGCACTTGCAAAAGGCGATCGACCTTCATACCCAAGTTACGGGTAGCCGTCCCCTCGGCTGGTATACCGGGCGCACGAGCCCTCACACTCGCAAGCTAGTAGTGGAGGAAGGCGGGTTTCTCTACGATGCCGATAGCTATGCGGATGATTTGCCTTACTGGGTGTATGAGGGCGGCAAACCCCACTTAGTAATTCCCTACACCCTCGACAACAACGACATGAGGTTTGCCACCAATCAGGGGTTTAATTCCGGGGATCAGTTTTTTGCTTACCTGCGGGATACTTTCGATGTGCTCTACGCCGAGGGCGAGAGGGCACCGAAAATGATGAGTGTGGGGCTGCACTGCCGTTTGGCGGGAAGGCCGGGGCGGGCGGCGGCCCTAGGGCGTTTTTTGGATTACGTGCAGCAGCACGAAAAGGTGTGGGTATGCCGCCGTATCGATATCGCCCGACACTGGTATCAACATCACAGGGCGATCGATTCTTGAAACTGCCTCCACTTTCGACAGCGAGGCAGAGCCTCTGGACATGGGTTCCTAGGCAGAGCCTAGGAACCAGCTAAACGCATATCGCTCTTGCTCTGCCTGCACTTTCGACAGCGACGCAGAGCCTAGGAACCAGCTAATTCCATGGCGCAACTGCGGTCTAATTTGGCCCTTTACTAGCTTTATAAGCGGCCCACCCACCTCGATCGGAAATATCCTCCCATTGGTATTTCTCCACCAATTCCTGCGGGTAAAAGAAAGCCGTCAACACTTCCCCATCATCCAAAACTACATCCGACGGATACATATGTGGCGGTTCTCCCCCTGCAAGCTGTTCAAATTGATCCGAGGTTAATTCGTACACTTCCCCCGGAATTGATACACCTCCGGCGGCCACTTCATAAATTGCAGGATGCCAGCCATTTTCTGCCGAATGCAAACGGTAAATCGGACGAGTTTTTGCTTCTCTAATAAACTTGGCATCTCCGAGGTTGCTGTTGTCTGGCTGACCCCGAAGGGCTGAACCGCAAATGAACACTCGTTTGGCTGCAATTACTGTTTGATTCATATCCACACCGATAAAAAATTGTGCTCTTTTGTACTGTTAAATCGCTGCGATCGCCTTTATTCTGCCTGCTGTATTTTGCCGACAGTAGTTAAATTACCAAAGCCATCGATTTTGGTAGACAAGGCTACATTATGTAGCCCATTTAAATGCTATTAAATACAGTATACAACGATTAGTTAAATCAATCAATAGCAGAAATTTAAATGACAATTACATTAACACTTGCAGTCAACGGAGCGCGCCTCAACCGCAGCATCGCCCAACTCGCCCAAATCGGCAAACTGCCGGGAGGAGGTGTCAGTCGGGTAGCATTTACCAAAGCAGATTTGCTCGCCCGCCAACTCGTGGAATCTTGGATGGTAGAAGCAGGGATGACAGTTCGCATTGATGCGGCGGGAAATATTATCGGCCGGTATCCCGGAAAGCGGGATGGTGCCGCCCTAGCCACAGGTTCTCACATCGATACCGTGCCTGTGGGCGGCCACTACGACGGAGTTTTGGGAGTTTTGGCAGGAATTGAAGTGGTGCGGGTACTGCACGAAAATAACCTATGCTTGGAACATCCGATCGAGACGATCGTATTTACTGACGAAGAAAACACAGTTATCGGCTGCAAAGCAATGGCCGGAAATACAGTCAGCAATCCAGAATATTACCAGCGCAGCGACGGAACTTCCATCCAAACTTGCTTAGCACAAATTGGCGGAGATTGGTCAAAAATTGCCGAAGCAAAACGCCATCCCCAAGAAATAGCAGCATTTGTAGAACTCCATGTCGAACAAGGAGGCGTTTTGGAAAATACGGGGGATGAAATAGGCATAGTTCAAGGGATTGTCGGACAATACCGCTATGCAGTGACGGTAACGGGCCGCCCGAATCATGCCGGTTCGACACCGATGTGCGATCGCAAAGATGCGCTAGTAGCTGCTGCACAAATGGTACTCGCAGTCAACAAGTTGGGAGTAGAAACACCGGGGGAACAAGTAGCAACCGTAGGTTACTTAAACGTGTCGCCGAATGCTACAAATATTGTACCGGGAAAAGTGGATTTTAAAATCGACTTGCGCGATATATCTCAAACCCATTTGGCAGAATTGTTAGTGAAAATGAAACAGGAGTTTGAAGCTATTGCTGCTGCTACCAAAACCGAAGTTGAAATGACCGAAATGCTGCACGTATTGCCGACATTAGCAGCGCCAAAAATTCAAAATGCGATCGCCGAAGTGTGCCGAGAATTAAGCTTGACTTCGACGCATTTAATCAGCAGGGCTGGACACGATGCTCAAGAAATCGGACGGTTTGCCGATATGGGGATGATTTTCGTGGCTTCTCGCGGCGGCATCAGCCATGCAGAAGATGAATATACTTCCCCAGAACAGTGTACTCAGGGAGCAAATGCGCTGTTGCAAACCTTCTTAAAACTCGATCGACTTTATGGATTTTAGATTTTAGATTTTAGATTTTAGATTGGGTATATCGAGGCCTAGAAACCGGGTTTTTTACAAAAATACTTCGTAACAACCAGCAGATTAGGTGAAAAACCCGGTTTCTCAACACAGCGTGCGTCCAGGACTGTATCAGACAAATTTAGTTTGCTCATTTGTGGCAAATTTTCATGTCTTCAAAAATCTTATTTGCCAACCGACTCGCCAACTTCACAGGAACAGCATTACCAACCATTTTGTATCCGTCAATGATATACTTATACTTGAAGATAAACTCATCCGGGAAAGTCTGAATTCTTGCACATTCCCTGATTGAAAATCTGCGGTAAGGCTGAGGCGAATTCGGGTCAAAAATGCGTTTGTCCTGGCTAACCAAAATCATTTTATTAGCTTGAGGATGGATAGGTGCGTGTCGGCCACTAGCCTGAATTGTAAAAGAAGGTTCCGACCAACTTCTCACTCGATTCCGCGACATATAAATGCTGGAAAATCCCAAATCTGCACATTCGTGATTCGGGACAGAATTATGATAATGATCTACTTTACCCTTAACTGAAATTGGCGCGATCGCCTTTAAGTCAAAAATCGCATCTTTCAAAGTCAAAACCTCATTCCCAGGTTCAGGAAACTCAAAGCCAAAACCCAGACTTTCCCGATAACCAACCACAATCACCCTTTTCCTGTCCTGGGGAACCCCAAAATTTTTAGCATTCAACAACTTGAACGAAACCCGATAGCCAATTTGCTCGAATTGCGATAATATATAAGTGAAAGCATCCTTGTTTCTAGGAGCTAAGATACCGCTGACATTCTCAGCCAAGAAAAACAAAGGCTGCTTGTCCCGCACAATTCTGATATAATCCCAAAAAAGCTGACCGCGACTGTCATCAATCCCGCGTTTCGCACCCGCTTCACTCCAACTTTGACAAGGAGGCCCACCGATTATCCCGACACAATCAGGAACTTCATCAGAATTGATTTCGCGGATATCTCTGCGATCTAACAGAGTGTTAGTATGGTTAAATTGATAGGTATCCCAAATAGACTTATCATATTCATTAGCCCAAACAATATTAAACCCAGCCAGACGAAAACCCAAATCCAACCCACCACAACCCGCAAACAGAGAAATAATATTCACAAAACTCGGCGATTGAAATCGCTACTACACAAACTAAGTCCACCTACGTGGACTGGGAAATAATCAATGAATGCAAGTTCCCTCCTCCAATCATACCAACATTTCGGCGTCCATCTCGGTCTCGAAAGAATCAACCAGCTTCTCGAAAAACTAGATAATCCCCAGCAAAAAGTACCAATCATCCACGTCGCCGGTACAAATGGTAAAGGTTCTGTCTGCGCTTATCTATCATCCGTACTCACAGAAGCAGGCTATCGAGTCGGGCGCTACACATCCCCGCACTTAATTGATTGGACAGAAAGAATTTGCATCAACCAAAAACCAATTTCCTCGATCGAACTACAAGCATACCTCAAACGAGTAATCGCCACCACCCAAAACAACACCGAAACCCCCACCCAATTTGAAATCATCACAGCAGCAGCTTGGCTGTATTTCGCCGAACAAAAAGCAGACATCGCCGTCATCGAAACCGGATTGGGAGGAAGACTTGACGCGACTAATGTTTGCGAAAATCCCCTCGCCAGTGTCATCACATCAATTAGCCTCGAACATTGGCAAATACTCGGCCCGACTGTCGCCGATATTGCTGGGGAAAAAGCGGGAATTCTCAAATCAAAATGTCCTGCAATTATCGGAGAATTGCCAGAATTTGCTAGAATAGTCCTAGAGAAACGCATCCAAGAATTAGATTGTCCCGCAACTTGGGTAAAACCAGCGATAGATTTAGGACAAGGATTGGCAGAATATCAGTTAAGCCAAAATGGTGTTAAAGTAAGGTATGAGTTGCCATTGTTGGGAAAAATTCAACTGATGAATTCGGCAATTGCGATCGCAACTATCGACACTCTCCAAAACCAAGGATGGCAAATTTCCGAAACCGCCATCCAAAACGGTATCGCCAAAACCGAATGGCCAGGAAGACTCCAACAAACAACTTGGAAAAACCAGACAATATTAATAGATGGAGCTCACAATCCAGCCGCAGCCATTGCGTTGCGTGAATATGTCGATAATTTTCACAACTACCAACCAATTAACTGGGTTGTCGGGATTATTGCCACCAAAGACTGCGATGATATATTAACAGCATTACTCAAAAAGGGCGATCGGCTGTATTTAGTACCCGTACCAGACCAAAATTCCACACCACTAACAGAATTAGCAGCCCTCGCCCAAAACATCTGTCGAGAATTAACACTCTGCCAAACCTTCCCCAACTTAACAACAGCCTTAGACACTGCTGTAACAGACAAAAACTTAACAGTCCTTTGCGGTTCCCTTTACCTAGTCGGTCACTTTCTCCAACTACAAACAACCCCACTCTAAAAATATCTCTCTTCTATCTACCTGCATCCACCATCATCTGCGGTGGAAATTATATTCAAACTTAAGGCACAGCTAGCTTATATGCTGCCACAGATTCCCATGATGATATAGTATGTCAAATCCCGCTAAATTGCAATAGGAAAAACCAAAATAAATTAGGCGATTGGCGATCGCCCATCCCAACCTAAAACATCCTAAATTCATCGGTGTTCATTTGTTACCATACAAGTGAGTTGACAAAATTTTAGAGTACAGAAGTTTATGAGCAGCCTTATATCGGTGCAAAGACTAATTGAATATATAGAAGCTTTGCCAGCCCAAGAGCAAACTTTACTATTTGACGAGCTGTTCAGGCGAAACATAATCAAGCAGCGTCAGAAAAAAATCGCTCTTACAGTCAAGTCAGATATTGACTTGCAAAGCGAGACAGCAATAGAAAAAGTAAACATGATGAAATTTATTGAGGCGGTACTCGATACACCGCCTATCATCGTAGAAAGAGAAAAGCCACGCGAGGAAAACACCAAGGATACAGTCAAGACAAAAACACTCTTAACAGGTAACGCTACTTACGATATTCGCGTAGTAGATAGCACTAATCTTGGAGGCGAATTCGATAGTTCAACTTATCGCATAATTATTAAAAATGAATCAGACAGAACAGTCAGTGCTGCATTGCTGGGATGGCCAGAATGTAAAGCTTTTGGTGAAACGCGATCGCAAGCATTGCAAAACCTTCACGATTTAGTAAATTCCCAGCTAGCCGAAGCTGAAATCCTCTCTGTCAAACTCACTTCTAGTCGATCGGATAATCCTTGGGTGAGGTTGGCTGGTAAGTATGAAAACGATCCGCAATACGATGAAGTATTGGCACACATAGAAGAATATCGCCGCGAGCTCGATGCAGAAACAGAAGCCTATTATCGTCAAGTAGACGCTGAAGCTGAGGCAAAATGAGCCGATACATACTTGATACGGATTGTTTCTCCCTTTGGCAACAGAATCATCCAATAGTTATGCAGCGCGTCGAGGCTAATGCTAAAAATATTGCTGTGACTATCGTAACAGCAGAGGAATTAATTCGCGGTAGGTTCAATGTTATTAGACAAGCTTCCGAGCCATCGCAAACTGACAAATTGATATTAGCTTACACGAAGCTATGGGATACATTAGAAGATTTCAAAGTTCTCAACATCCTGAAATTTGACGAGAATGCTTCGACTATTTACACACAATTCCGCCGTCAAAGAATACGCATCGGCACGCAAGATTTGCGGATTGCTGCTATTGTACTTGCTAATAATGCTATCCTCGTTACGCGCAACTACCGAGATTTTTCGCAATTACCTGGTTTAGTGCTGGAAGACTGGACAATTCAAAATTGAAAGCAAGGGGCGATCGCCAAAAAAAATCCCGCCCCAGCTTCAACTCAAAACTACCTTTGATCCCAAGCAGTTGCCGCATCAGCCACAGCCTGCTCTACCGACTTCTCCCCCAACATCGCCGCCTGCAAATTGTCATAAATCGCCTTTTGCAACTTCTTAACATCCTTCAGAGGCGGAATCAACAACTCAGCCGAAGTCAACCCAGAAGCACTAATAATCCGAGCCCGATCGCCCGCCGTTGCATCAGCAGCTACACTCTTAAAATAACCATCCCCCAAAGCCTCAACCGTAGAAGGCAAAACATTAGCAGCCTTAGCAAAAGCTAACTGATTCTGAGAATTGGTCACAAACAGAGCAAACTTGACCGCATCGTCAGGACGCTTACTGTCGCGAGGCACCACCAAATTCATCACCGCCACAGTCTTCTTGCCATTTGGACCAGTAATTTGAGGAGCCACAGCCGAAACAGCACC
The DNA here is from genome assembly GCF_020883015.1 of Microcoleus sp. CAWBG640. Lineage (NCBI taxonomy): Bacteria > Bacillati > Cyanobacteriota > Cyanophyceae > Oscillatoriales > Microcoleaceae > Microcoleus > Microcoleus sp. CAWBG640. The sequence continues at coordinate 21,720 of NZ_JAHRFC010000009.1, read as the reverse complement.
TATACTAGGAGCATTCTCGGCGATTGCCTTCAAAAATTGAGGTCCAGAAGCCAACAAAGCAGTATCCCCAGATTGATAAAGCTCGATCGCCCGACGATGGCCCTGAACCAAAACATCCTTTGGCAAAAATCCGCCCTTATACAAATCAACCCAATACTGAAAAGCAGCTTTGCCCTGAGCATTATTAAAAGCCGCCTTACCTTGAGCATCAACCAAAGTAACACCCATCTGCACCAAAGACTGTAAAACTTCCCCCGAATCTTCCGGTACAAAAGTTACAAAAAAAGCAAATTTCCCAGTCTTCTCCTTCACCTGTTTCGCGACTTGAGCTAATTCTGCATAGGTAGCAGGAGGTTTAGTAATTCCAGCCTTTTTAAACAAATCGGTATTGTAAATTGTCACCCCAGTTGTGAGATACCAAGGAATGCCAAAAGTTTTACCATTGAGGACACCAGCTTTCCAGATATTCGGCAAATAAGTCGATCGCACTTTTTCCGAAATCCGCGAGTCCAAATCCAACCAAGCATTGCGCCCAGCCAACAGCGAAGCAAAATCAGGATTTAGGTTGACCACATCCGGCGCAGTTTTCGCCGAAACAGCCCCCAAAATCTTGCTTTCCATCGCCGACCAAGGCACGTCTACCCAGCGCACCTTCACCTGCGGATTTTCCTTCTCAAAATTGGCGATCGTCTGATTGAAATATTCAGTAAACTGAGGTTGCAGTTGCATAGTCCAGAATTCGATGACCGCCGAATTCTGTGTCGGGGAATTAACAGCAGGTTTGCCGCAACTCACCACCGCAGACAACAGCAGCCCCACTAGCCCAAAAATAGTAAATAATTGCCAAGATTTACGTTTCATCTTTCTGCCTCCTTGTTTTAACTATTAGGTAATTTATTAGGTAATTCCTCTGGGTTGTTTCCCGAATTGACCAGCGGGTCGATCGACCCAAGTTGAAATTTGTTGACATTCACACCAGAATGCTCAATCTCAAGTAGATTGGATAGGATAAAATCGGACAATCGCGCAACACACAAAGTGGCCACCGTTTAGGTACTGCCCAATAGCGAGATGTCAGCACCCTCGCCGCGTGGAAACAAAGTTTCCCACAGCCAACTGCTGACTCAGGCTGGCCAAGCACAAGTTAAAGAAAATAGCAATTACCAGCGACCCAATCACATGGTTAACTTTTTCAAAAATCTAATTTCCAGACGCCAGCCCGGAATCGGCATCGAACTAGCCTCAGACCGCATCAACATCATTCAACTGGAAAAGAAAGCTCAGGCATTAAAAATAGCCACATTAGCCTCCATAGAAGTACCAGAAGACATAGTACAAGAAGGACAAATAGCCGACCCGCCAGGGATGGCAGAACTGATACGTTCAGTCCTCGCCGAAAACAAAATCAAAGCCAAGCACGTAGCCACAGCCATTCCCGGACGGGAAGCCGTGATTCGGTTAATTCCAGTCCCATCAGAACTCAACAACGAAGAACTGCGAGAATACATGAATTCAGAAGCAGGGCTATACTTGCCATTTCCCAGAGAAGATGCCGACGTAGACTATCAAAAAATCGGCCTATTTGTCGATGACGACGGCGTAGAAAAAGTGCAAGTTGTACTCGTAGCAACCCGCAAAGAAGTGACAGACACCTATCTAGAAACCTTCAAAGAAGCCGGACTGATTATAGACGTGCTAGAAGTAACCAGCTTTGCCCTGATCCGCACCCTCAAAGACCAACTGCAACAATTTTCCTCCCAAGAGGCAGCAGTCTTGACAGATATAGAATTTGACAGCACCGAGTTAGCTATAGTAGTGGACGGCATACCACAATTCAACCGTACCATCCCGATCGGCACTTACCAAATCCAGACTGCCCTCAACGAAGCCATGAATCTGCCACCAACCAGAGACACCAGCGAACTACAAGGCATGACCTTACCAGTAACAGATACAATGGGGACATCAGGGGATGCAAATCCGGGTACAAATGCGATGATTAAAGTCTTGGGAGAACTCGCAGACGAACTGCGTCGTTCAGTAGACTTTTATCTCAACCAGAGCGAAGAACTAGAAGTAGCACAACTCCTGTTAGCAGGGCCAGGAGCTGCGATCGGCAAACTAGATGAATTTTTCATGCAAAGATTAAGCTTGCCGGCTTCTCAAGTAGATCCCATCGACACCCTAGGACTCGAAGTCAGCGAAGAAATTAGCCCAGAACAGCGAGCAGGTTTAGGAGTAGCTTTAGGTTTAGGACTAAGGGAGGTTTTGTGAACAGACAATTAAAATCTCAAATTTAAAATCTCAAATCGAGTAAAGCCATGTACAGCCTAGATATTAACTTTCTCAGAGACCGTCCCGAATACAAACAGGACGAACCCAGCCAAGCTCCAACCAAAAAAGGTTCGGGCTCTACCAAAGACCAACTTCCCTTAATTGGTGCCGTGCTCTTTGCCATGGGCATCAACGTCGCCGTCATGGGTGCCTGGTGGTGGGCCACTAACGAAAATAATGGCTTGAGTGCAGTACAAACAGCCCTCGACCAAGAAGTGGCAAAATTAAACACTCAAGCCAGTGCCATCAAAGCCATCAACAGCGAAACCGATAAAGTTACCGCAGAATACAAAGCATTAGCAGGAGTATTCGACCAAATTAAACCTTGGTCGGCAATGCTGCAAGACCTAAGTAACCGCACTCCCGCTGGAGTGAAAATTGCCAAAATCGAGCAAATAGACCCCAGTCCGTCCCCAGTAGCAGCAGCTCCCCCTCCACCCGCAGCCACCCCAGCAGCCAGCCCGTCCCCAGCCGGAGGGAGTCCTTCCCCAGCAGCCAGCGCTACCCCAGTGGCAGTTGCCACCCCCGTAGCCCCGGTTCAGCCATCAAAGGTAGTAATTTCTGGAGTCGCCAGTACCTTCGCTCAAGTTAACGACTTCATGCTGCTAGTTCAACGCTCTCCTTTTTTCCTCAATACTGATACCAGACTGCTAGCAGCCACCTTAAAAAACAACCCCGCACAAGTACAAGTACGGAACCAAAGCGCCCTAGGTGCGGTAGAAATTCCTAAACTGCGGCCGGTGGTGGAATATAAAATTGAAACCAGCCTCAGTCCGACAGTGGCCTCTGAGTTGCTTCCCGAACTGCGGAGTCAGCAAGCAGATGGGCTGGCAATACGGATAGAAACACTTCAAGAAAAAGGAGTGATAGAAACACCAAAAAGCGAACAAAAAGGAGAAGTTAAAAAACCATGACAGCAGCAAATGAGTTTATTCCCAGCGGAGAACAAGGACAAGATTCATCTAGTCAGGAACTATTCGGGATTAAGCTGACACCCCAAGTTCAAGCAATAGCTATCGCTGTTCTCGGCCTCGGAGTGGCCGGCTACATCGGTACACAGTTTGTGATGCCAGAAATACAGAAAAGCGCCGACATCAAGCAAAAAATTAGCGAAGGGAAAGAAACGCAACTGAACTTGCAAGCTCAAATTAAAAAAAGGGCAGAAGCAGAAGCCAAACAAGAAGAAGCAAAACAGCGCAGGGCAGAGGTGACGGCAATGTTTGCTAGTGACGAGGGTAGCACCACCTTGTTGCTGGACATGAATCAACTGGTGAACAAAATCAACGCAGGCGTACAAGGGGATCAGGGCAAAGCTAAACTCACAAAATTTGAGCCAGATATCTTGCCGGCAACAGCACCGTCTGCTACCGGACCTGGAGCCACAGACCCTGATATTCTAAAAGATACGTCTTTTGGGTCTTCTCTGGCTGGCAAGCTCAGACGCAAAAAATATAAGGTAGAGTTTGAAGGGAATTTTGCTCAAACCCGCAGCTTTATGCGTAACTTGGAATTGATGCAGTCGCTGTTGGTAGTGAGAAATTTGAAATCTGAATTGGCAGAAGCAAATCAGACCATAGAAGTTGACGTTTTGAAAGGGAAAATAGTCCCCATCCAGCCACCGGAAACTAAAATTAAAACTGCTTTTGATTTACACGCACTGCTGCCGTTAAAACAAGAGGAAAAACTGCCGACACCGACTCCAAGTCCCAGTGCAGCGGCAACTCCTGTTGCTAAATAAGCAGCTAGTTAAGCCCATCTAAAAAAACAGAATACCCAGCAGCTAACAGACAATAATTCATAAAGTTTATTTGAGGAGCGAACGTGAAACAGCATCTACGATTAACTGGAGGACTCTTTAGCAGTGTGGCGGGAGTGATGATGGCCCAAGCCCCCGTTTGGGCAGCGCCAACTCAGGTCACAGGAGTGCAAGTAAGTCAAGCCAATAATGGGGTAAATATTGTGTTGGCGACGGAAAAGGGCGATCGCCCGCAAGTCTTCGCCATTAATAATGGCAATACCTACCAAGCCACAATCATCAATACCCAGCTCCGCTTAAGCCAAGGCAGCACATTCCGGCAAGAAAACCCAGCTCCTGGCATTTCTTCAGTAGAAGTCACCCCGGCAGACGCTAACAGCATCCGCGTGTTGGTGACAGGCACTAACGGCGTTCCCAGCGGACAAATCGTTCAGGGACAAGGCAATGGCATCGTTCTGAGCGTTGCCAGACAGGGCGGTACACCGCAATCTACTCAAGCTGCACCGCCACCACCTCCTAGCCTGCCCCTGAGCCAAACAGCCCCTGTGCCGGGTCCCCAAATCCGTACAGCGCAAAACCCGAACGTGGTCTTGCAAAATCCTGAAGTTACAATCACTAGAAACGATCGCCCACCACTCCCCAGCGAAATTCAATCTCCGACAAGTCAGGCCGCGCCTTTCCTACCGCGGGCCGTTGCTCCACCCCTAGGAGATATCTCCGTTTCTAACATCGCTCCAGCGGCGGGAAATATCGAGCTGAGTTCGGGAGAACGCATCCCTCGGTTAGTCCTACGGGATGCCCCTGTTCGGGACGTGTTGGCTCTACTGGCTCGTGCTGCTGGGCTGAATATTGCTTTTACAGGTGGCGGCGCTCCTGGTCAGCCAGGCCAGCCAGCGGCTGCACCGACGGCGGGTGCAGCAGGAGGTTCGGATGAAGGGCCGAAGATTTCTTTGGACATCGAAAATGAGTCGGTGCAGGATGTCTTTAACTACGTACTCCGCCTGAGTGGGCTGCAAGCTAATCGGGTGGGACGGACGATTTTTGTAGGTACTAATCTGCCACTGGACTCGCGGAATATTATCGTTCGGACTCTGCGACTGAATCAAGTTCGGTCTACGGATGCAGCTAACTTTTTGAGCGCTCAAGGTGCCGAAACTCAACTCCCGATTACTCGCGTGACTATTCAAACGGTGGGTCAGGGTAATGCGGCGCGGGATGTGGAAATTCGGGAACCTGATATTAAGGCGATCGGGGCTAAGGATGGCAATGGCCCGTTATTGTTGAGGGGACTGTCGGTGCTGGCCGATGCGAGGCTCAATTCCATCACTTTGGTGGGAGAGCCGCGCAAGGTTGATGTCGCTGTAAATTTCTTGACGCAGCTAGATTTGCGCCGCCGTCAAGTGGCGGTGAATGTCAAGGTGATCGATATCAATTTGTTGGGAGATAACAGAAGTAATAGCAGTTTCTCTTTCGGAATTAATAACAATTTCTTCGTGAATGATGGTGGGTCGGCAAGTCTCAATTTTGGTGGCTTGCAGCCGGCTAGTGGCACCGATCTGACGAATGGTAATCGATCAACTCCGCCGATCGTCACCAACCCCATAGGAACCACTATTCCGAATACCTTCTACGATGCCAACGGCAGGGTTGTTGTACCGTTGACAGGTCAAGGTGTCAACGGTCCAGCTAAAGGTGTGTTCCTCCAGCCGACAGCCCCAATTAGTAATAGCCCCACACAAGTTGGAATTACGGATTACACACCTGGAGGAGCGACCAGTTCGGGAACTGCACTTTTTGGCTTGTTCCCATTGTTGCAGTATCCGAGGAGGTTGCTGTCTGCGTTGACGGCAACTATTCAAAGCCAAAACGCTAAAATCCTGACTGACCCGACTCTGGTTGTGCAAGAAGGGGAAACCGCTAATGTGAATATTACCGATGAGGTGATTAGTAACATCACAACGCAAACGCAGACTACTGGGAATAACAGCACCACAACAGTGACGGCGGTTAAAGACAAGGCTGGTTTGCAGTTGAGTGTGGCAGTCGATCGGGTGGATGACAACGGTTTTGTTTCTCTGCGGGTCAACCCGGTCGTCAGGGGATTGGGTCCCATTCAAGACCTGATCACTGGCGGGAATACCAATAAGATCAGACTGCTTTCTGAACGTTCTTTGCAATCGGGACTAATTCGCCTGCGGGATGGTCAGACTTTGATTATTTCGGGGATTATTAGCGACCAAGAAAAGATTGAAGCAAACAAGATTCCAATTTTGGGAGATTTGCCGATTATCGGTTCGCTGTTCAGGAAGACTAACAAGACTAACCAGCGGGCGGAAGTGATTGTATTGCTGACACCGCAGATTTTGGATGATAGCGATCGATCGAACTTTGGCTATCAAAACAACATCAGTCCCGACGCCCGCCAACTGTTGCAGCGGGGTCAGCCGATCCAACCTAGGTAGTAGTTTGTTGGCGGTTGACAGTTGACGGTTGACGGTTGGTGTCAATTTAAGGTACAACCCATAGTCCGGCAAGGGTTGAAACCCCTGCCTCAAAGCGAAAGTCCTCTCAAGAGGACTGAAGAACTAATTAGTCCTCTTGAGAGCTTTCCACGGAGGCGGATCACCCGTTATGGATGAAAAAACTCTTTCTCCCCCTCTCTCTCCCTTTCTCCCCCTCTCCCCTTCTCCCCCTCTCTCTCCCTCTCTCCCCCTCTCCCCTTCTCCCCCTCTCCCTCTCTCCCCCTCTCCCCTCTCCCTCTCTCCCCCTCTCCCCTGCGAGTTTCTTAGGAGGACAAAATATCTCCTTTTAGCTGTTGACAAATTACATTTTGTTCCTTCTGTTTCTGTTTTGTTCCTGATTTCAAATCCACCGAGGCGAGAAATCGACTCTCCAAGGTGGTATTTTTGTAACCAAATTTATGGATTAATTCTAAAAATTGTCCAAATCCATATAAATTAAAGGTTCCACCGATCCATAACGGTCGGGAAGACTTTAGAATAATGCAGTGAAAATTAGATGCTGTGGGGTTTTCAGCAATTAAAAATGAAAATTCCTTTTCTGACCAATTACTCTAGGGTAGTTAGTATTCAGCAGGAGTTATGATTCGGCGCAGCCGACAGGGGCGATCGGGTACAACCGAAACCTCCCCAAGCAGGGCCGAATCCAGTTGATAACTCACAGCTAATAGTTGAAATCTGTTGAACGTATTTTGCAAATCCAGAAGGAGTTCGTAATGAACAAAGGTGAATTGGTTGATGCAGTCGCGGAAAAGGCTAGCGTGACGAAAAAACAGGCAGATGCCGTTTTGAGTGCCGCTTTGGAAGCAATCATGGAAGCTGTCTCCGACGGCGACAAGGTGACATTGGTCGGTTTTGGCTCCTTTGAGTCACGGGAACGCAAGGCTCGTGAGGGTCGCAATCCCAAAACAGGCGCTAAAATGGAAATTCCGGCTACCAGAGTTCCTGCTTTTTCCGCAGGGAAATTGTTTAAGGACAGAGTTGCACCGGATAAAGACTCCTAAATATCGGCAAACTAAGCTTTGACTAGACCTGTTCACGGTGGGAATTTAGCTTGGGCAGCCACACTGGCTGGTTGCCCTGCTTCTGCTATTCTCGATTTTTCTGCCAGTATCAGTCCTTTGGGCCCGCCTAAGTCGGCTCTGGATGCGATTCAAACACACCTGGGCAGTCTGACTGCTTACCCAGACCCTGATTATGGACAACTGAGGGCTGTTTTGGGTGAGGCTTTGAATGTTGACCCGGATTGGGTTTTGCCTGGGAATGGTTCGGCGGAATTGTTGACTTGGGCGGCTTGGGATTTGTCGAAGCTGGAAGCAACTTATTTGGTGACTCCGGCTTTTGGTGATTACTGGCGGGCTCTTTTGGCTTTCGGCACAAAGGTGCTGGAATGTCCTTTGGATCTTACATCTGGCACCATGGTCAATAACGGGCAAGATGCCCATTCCACAAGAAATGAATTTTCTTGTGCAACAGGCATCTTTCCTCTTCCTAAAGAAGTCCCGGTGCCTCTTGCTCTGAATCGCGATCGAGCTTTGCTGCTGAATAATCCGCATAATCCTACGGGTTTGCTGTTCAGTAGGGAGGCGATTGGGCCTTATGTGGAGCAGTTGGGTCTGGTGGTGGTAGATGAGGCTTTTATGGACTTTCTACCGCCGGAACAACAGGAGAGTTCGATCGATGCTGTGGCGGAGTTTCCGAATTTGGTGATTTTACGATCGCTCACTAAATTCTATTCTCTGCCGGGACTGCGGTTGGGCTGTGCGATCGCCCATCCCGATCGCCTCCGTCGCTGGCAGTTACAGCGCGATCCTTGGCCTGTGAACGCTCTGGCGGCGGCTGCGGCGGCTGCTGTGGTGCGAGATGTTGTTTTTGAACGGCAAACCTGGGATTGGCTACCTGTGGCTCGCCAAGAGCTATTTGAGGGTTTGGCTAGTTTACCGGGTTTGCAGCCGTTTCCGGGGGCGGCTAATTTTTTGTTGGTGGAGTCGTCGGTTTCGGTGGCGGTGATTCAACAAAGTCTGCTGGAACGTCACCGGATTTTAATTCGGGATTGTTTGAGTTTTCCTGAGTTGGGCGATCGCTTTTTTCGGGTGGCTGTGCGCGCTCGGGCAGACAATCTACGACTAATTTCTGCACTTAAAGAAGTCATTTGTCCGTTGACAGTTGACGGTTGACGGTTGACGGTTGACAGTTGTCCGTTGACAGTTGACAGTTGTCCGTTGACAAAAAATAACAAATAACCAATAACCAATAACCAATAACAAATAATTAATAATAACCGACAACTATCAACTGCCAACTGCCAACTGCCAACTGCCAACTGCCAACTGCCAACTGCCAACTGCCAACTGCCAACTGCCAACTGCCAACTGCCAACTGCCAACTGCCAACTGACAATTTATGATTGACTACGATTTAGTAATAATTGGTGGTACGACGGCCGGACGCTATGCTGCTTTGACTGCAAGTGGTTTCCAAGCTCGTGTTGCTTTGGTGGAACCCTTGAGTGATTTACAAAGTTTGCCGACGGCGGGCCAAGATGCGATCGCCTTAAGTTTGCAATACAACCAAGTTTTGAGTGAGAGTGGCCGATTTGCTGAACAAATCACTAACCAGAAATTCGGTGTACGTTGGGACAATACTAATTCGGAAATGCCCAGGGAATTGCGGTTTGATGAGGTGATGCAGTGGACAGAAGGTGTTGTTTCTAATTTGTCCCAAATCAACGATTTGGGTATTTTGGCGACTCGCGGGGTTGATGTTATTTGTGGTGATGGCGAGTTTGTGGTGAAACCAGATTTGGCTTTTGCTGTCAATGGGCGGAAATTGCGATCGCTTGGTTATTTGCTGGCTTGTCCCAGTCTCCCGGCGATTCCCCCTATTGAAGGACTTTTGTCTGTTGGTTATTTCACTTCGGAAACTGTCTGGAAATTAGCAAAACTTAAACAAGTTCCTAAAAGTTTGGTCGTAATTGGTGCAGATCCTAGCGGTGTCGAAGTGGCTCAAACTTTTGCTCGATTAGGGGTGGCTGTGACGCTGGTGGTGAAGGGTTCGCGTATTTTGGCGAAAGAGGAGCCAGAGGCTGCTGGCTTGGTTCAAGCTGCGATGGAAGCCCAAGGAGTGCGGATTTTGACGGCTACTGAGGTGACTCAAACTAGAGCGATTGATGGGAGGAAGTGGGTTCAAGCGGGGGATTGGGCGATCGAAACTGAGGAGATTTTTATCGCTGCGGGGCGCAAGCCTAATTTTCAATCATTAAATCTAGAAGCGACTGGTGCTAAATGCAATCACCAGGGATTGATTTTAAATGAGAAATTGCAAACAACTAATCCTCAGATTTATGGAATTGGTGATGTTGCTGGCGGTTATGCGTTCCCTCACATTGCTAATTCCGAAGCTTTGGTGGCTGTGAAAAATGCTTTGTTTTTGCCGAGGTTAAAAATTGATTATCGCGGGATTCCTTGGGCTATTTTTTCTGAACCGCAGTTGGCGAGGGTTGGTTTGACTGAGGCGCAAGCAAGGCGTCGTTTTGGTGATGATATTATTGTGAGTCGGGAATATTTTAAGAATGTTGAAAAGGCTCAAATATGTGGGGAGATGACTGGTTTTTGTAAGATTGTGGGACGGGGTAATGGGGAGATTTTGGGGGCGAGTATTGTGGGGCCAAATGCTGCTGAGTTGATTCATGTTATGGCTTTGGCTGTGCGTCAGGGAATGACTGTTGGGGCGATCGCGGAACTTCCTTTTATTGGGTCTACTTTTTCGGAGATTACTGGGAAAACTGCTGCGGCTTGGGAATTAGAGCGTTTCCGTCGCAATACTTTTATGCGTAATTTATGGGAAAATTTGTTTCATTGGCGCAGGTATTGGAAAAGGTAGTTTTGGGAGTTGGGTATTGGGTATTTTTGGGTTTTGATGCCATACATTCTGCCAGTGTTTAGGACAAGATAAATAAAGGCGATCGCACTTACAAATGTTTATAATATGACAAATGCGTAAGTTCCGAGCAAAATTTGGTATAGTTTAGAAAAAAAGGGTGAAATGCGTGTTATCAGCCGAAAAATCCTACGAGATTTCTGTGAAAGCCATGCGGATTCCTGTGATGCACTTTATGACTGGTATAGAGTGTCAAGTAAAGCCCAATGGCAGAACCTAATTGATGTTCAGCAGATTTATCCAAAAGCTGAATCAGTCGGAAATTTTACCGTATTTAATATTAAGGGAAATCGATATCGGCTGATAGTTGATTTGGTTTACGATTCTCAAAGGATCTACATCAAATATGTTTTGACTCACGCTGAGTATGATAAGGATGAGTGGAAAAATGATCCGTACTTTTGATGCAAAATCTTATACAGATTTACTTGTTCGATATCAACCAAAACCGATCGCAACGGGCGCAGAAAACGATGCAGCGATCGCTCTCGCTTGCGAACTGGAACACCGCCCTGCGCGATCGCCGGAGGAAGATCTATTTCTGGAGCTTTTAATAACGTTGATTGAAAAATTTGAATCTGAAAATTATCCAATGACCGCAGGGAACTCTGCCTCTATGTTGCGACATTTAATGGATGCGAGAAATTTAGATAAATCTGACTTGATTCCATTTTTTGGAACAGAAAGAGAGGTTGAGGAAATTATGGTTAATCGAAGGGCGATCGAAATAGATGAAGCCAGAAAAATCGCCGACTTTTTCCAAGTCGATATTAGTTTGTTTCTCGAATCGCGATCGCAGCCTATCTAACAGCAACAGCGATCGCCCTTCCCATCCAGAAAGGCGATCGCACTTCACAAAAGAAAAGCGATAGCGATATTTTCGTGTCCAATGCGATCGCCCCCACATTGATATTGACATCAAAGGAATTGCGCTTTTTCACCCCAGATAAACATGGATGAAAAAACCGTATCGCGTACATTGTTGTAGCCAGTTTCACGGTTGGGTGGGGGCGGGTTTATCAAGATTATCTGTGGGTGACAGAATCGATCTGTTAACCCGCCCCTACAAATTTATCCTCATATTTTACAGGCCTGTAGGGGCGGGTTCGCCTAGATATTTGACACCCATCGACAAATTATATAAACCCGCCCCAACCCCCACCAACAAATGATGCAAACTGGCCTGACAATTATCAGTTAAACCTGAAAGAGATCGGAGCGATCGCACTTCGCAAAAGAAAAGCGGTGAGTATTAGATATTGATTTATGCAGCCTCAGTCAAAGTCCTGACACGCAAAACTTCATTAGACATCAACGGTTCTATTTCCGACTCAGCTAAAGTAATTACAGCTATAGTTTCACCTAAAGCATTAAAAACTTCAAGACTGTAGCCATCCTCATCGGGGTGGGGATGATGCTCAACAATAGTGGCAATATCTCCTCGACAGAGTTTGTACTTGGGTACATCTGCTCGTAATGCTACTCTTTTAAACAAGGGAAATTTCATTTTCATAACTCCTTATTAGGATAATGAATTTAAACTGTCCAATCTTCAGCACGTAATTCCTGAATCTGCCCGAAGTCTGTTAAGTTACGAGTGAGAAGTATCGCATCATTAGCTATGGCGATCGCCGCAATCTTCAAATCCATCGAACCCAGGCGAGGATACAGCTTTTTCAGACGTTGGAATTCGGTAGCAGACTTTTCATCAAACTCAATGACTGAGATAGCACAATAATTTTCTAATTGCTTTTTCAAGCGTTTATAAGCTTCAACTTGTGCTTGAATCGATCTGGATCTGGCAAGATAGCTCAACCAACCGCGCATTTGTTCTTCATAGCTGATAATGGTTACTGATAACTCATCGGCTTGCAGGGTAGAGAGTTTAGCTAACAAACGCCGTGCATTTTCCCCACTATGTTCGAGGATACTTAAAGAATCTGTATCAAGAATGTACATGATTAGCCTTGCGTTTTAGGGGAGATCGACGGCGGAGCGATCGCCGATATTGATGACCCAATTTCATAGCTTCATTGTAAACTGAATCTTGGGCGAAAGTCCCTGCGATTTTTTCCCACCAAGGCGTTACCGGAACTTCTGGACTTGCTACCTTCTGTCTAATCTGTACGACTTCAGCTTCTAGCGCGGCGACTCTTTCTTCAATTGACAAGGTTGACATGGTGGATTGACCTGGATTTTAGGACAATATCAGTCTATCATTTTTATTTACAATGTGTGGAATGAGCGATCGCACCTCACAAAAGAAAAGCGATCGCCCTTTTTTACCACAGATAAACATGGATGGAAAAACCGTATCGCGTACATTGTTATAGCCAGTTTCACAGTGTGGTGGGGGCGGGTTTATCAAGATTATCTGTGGGTGACAGAATTGATTGGTTAACCCGCCCCTACAAATTTATCCTCATATTTTACAGGCTTGTAGGGGCGGGTTCGCCTAGATATTTGACACCCATCGACAAATTATATAAACCCGCCCCAACCCCACCAACAAATGATGCAAACTGGCCTGACAATTATCAGCTAAACCTGAAAGAGATCGGAATGATCGCACTTCGCAAAAGAAAAGAGATCGCGTACATTATTCTAGCAAGTTTCACGGTTAGGTGGGGGCGGGTTTATCAAGATTATCTGTGGGTGACAGAATCGATCGCTTAACCCGCCCCTACAAATTTATCCTCATATTTTACAGGCCTTGCAGGTTGGGTTCGCCTAGATATTTGACACCCATCGACAAATTATAAAAACCCGCCCCAACCCCACCAACAAATGATGCAAACTGGCCTGACAATTCTCAGCTAAACGTGAAAGAGATCGGAACGATCGCACCTCACAAAAGAAAAGCGATCGCGTACATTATTCTAGCAAGTTTCACGGTTGGGTGGGGGCGGGTTTATCAAGATTATCTGTGGGTGACAGAATCGATCGCTTAACCCACCCCTACAAATTTATCCTCATATTTTACAGGCCTTGCAGGTTGGGTTCGCCTAGATATTTGACACCCATCGACAAATTATCTAAACCCGCCCCAACCCCACCAAAAAATGATGCAAACTGGCCTGACAATTATCAGATAAACCTGAAAGAGATCGGAGCGATCGCCCTTCGCAAAAGAAAAGCGATCGCGTGCATTATTCTAGCAAGTTTCACGGTTGAGTGGGGGCGGGTTTACAAAGATTATCTGTGGGTGACAGAATTGATCGCTTAACCCGCCCCTACAAATTTATCCCCATATTTTACAGGCCTGTAGGGGCGGGTTCGCCTAGATATTTGACACCCATCAACAAATTATATAAACCCGCCCCAACCCCACCAACAAATGATGTAAACTGGCCTGACAATTATCAGCTAAAACTGAAAGAGATCGGAGAGATCGCACTTCGCAAAATAAAAGCGATCACGCTTCAAAAAACCTGTAGGGGCGAAGCAAGGTATTTAATCAGCTTATATTATTTTATTATATTTAATTGCTGACCAATTAACCTTGGATCTCGAAGTAATGTATCAGGAGGGTTTTCATAAATAGGATTTTTGACAATCTGCGGGCGATTGAGATTTATATTTAATCGCTGAGCAGTTAACCCTTGCCCTGAAAATCCAGGAGGGTTCTTAGGAATAGGAACTTTTGAAATCTGCTGTCCAGCACGATTTAGGGTCTGCTGTCCAGCACGATTTGTTAAAGAGGAAAGCACTTCACCGATTTCTTCAACAACTTTAGGTGTACTCTTTACCAATTCTTTACCCAGTTGAAGTATTTCGGGACCAAATTCAAGGAGTTTTAATGCTGTGCCACCTAAAGCGCCGAAGAAAGCACCTTCAAGTGCTTTTTTACCCGTTCTTTCAAAATCATAATCATAAAAGCATCTTCCTTCTGTTTCATATACTTGTTGAAGGAAGTCTAACGCAGCATTCAACACGGCTCCCTCCAAAGCAAGCCAAGCAACTTCAGCAATAACAGCAAGCAACAGTGGAAGAATTTTTCCTGTAGGATCGGTAAAATTCACAGGATTCCCACTTACATACCCATACAAATTCGCATCCCCACCATCAAACCCAATCGGATCTTCACTCAAAAACTTACCCGTCCCCGGATCGTAATACCGTGCCCGATTAAACTGTAACCCAGTCTCCCGATCAAACTCCCGACCCGTAAACAAATAGCGACTACTCGCATCAGGATTACTCTGCGATAACACATTCCCAAACGAATCATAAATAATATGATTCTGCACCGCACCGCTATTATCAACTAAATCAGAAACACTACCCAAATGATCCGTCAAATCCCACAACACCTTACCATTAGCATCCTCTTGAGCTAATACTTGATCCGTTCCTGGGCCATGCAAATACCGCCGATCCAAAACAGGCGATTTCCCACCATTTCCATCATTATCCACAAAATCAGCATAGACATCTTGACCGTCATAGACAAAATCCGTAATCTTATCTCCCACCTTCTTAGTAATACGCCGATCGAACGCATCATAAGTAAACTCAACTCGCTGAGTTTCTTGACCTCCCGCCGCCTTATCAACCACCGCCACCAAACGGTTGCGATAATCCCACTGATACTCTTGTAACTTACCAGTTGCTATCTCAGTTTTACGGATTAAATTACCCTCATTATCGTAAGCATAGCTGAATTGACCATCAGAACGTAACTGATTTTGCGGGTCAGTTTCATATTGCAGATTCCGGCGATTTGACACACCCGTATTCGCAGCAATCCGATTCCCATTAGCATCGTAAGAGTAGGCTTCCGCAGGTTTAACCGGGTTATTAGAATTAGCCGCAACTAACTGACCATTCTTATCGTAACTGTAATTTGTTGCCCCATCCTGATTACTAATTTGATTAATCCGACTCGCATCATCATAACTCAAACTGTAGGATTTCGGCGCAACTGTGGCATTACCATTCGTCATGCTAGTCAAGCGATTTAAAGCATCATAGGTGTAATTAGTCCCCATCACTAACGATTTGCCAGTAACATCCGAATAACGGTTAATTGATGCTAATTGACCGACTTGATTGTAGCCAAAACTGACTAATTTATCATCCTTGACACCATTGCCACTTTGAGAAATTGCCGTCACTCGATTTAGCGGGTCATAAGCATAACTATTCACCCCGCCACCGTTAATATTATCGGCAACAAAACGCACATTCCCCACACCATCATAGGCATAATTCAACAAAACATTAGGCGCATTTGGCGTACCAGCATTATTCACAGATGTCACGCGATCGCGCCCATCATATCCAAAGGCCAGGGAACTAAATTTATCCTTAGTTGCCGTTAAATTCCCTACCTTATCGTAACTGTAATTAATCGTTTGATCGTTACCAACCCAAGTTTCCGCCGTCAAGCGATTCAGATCGTCGTAATTAAACTCAGTGCGGCGTTCATTCCGGTCAGTTTTGGCAGCCAAATTATCATCTAAATCGTATTCGTATTGAATCGAATTGCCAAAGGGTTTAGCACTGCCAACATAGCTAACATTTGGTTGACTGCGGTTGTAGAAACCAACCTTACCAGCACCTAAAGGATTGCGATCGGTAACGCTAATCTTATTAATCTCTTTGCCACTGGCATCATTAATCTTAATCTCGATTTTACCGTTAGCTTGATAGTTCAAAGAAAAGCCATATTGTGCGTTATCTTGCCATCCCGTACCCTGTCCAACTTTACTCGCTAAAACTTGCACGTTAGGCGTATTTTGTCCCGCCCTCAACTGACTAGCAATATCCGCATCAGGCACTTTCGCCGCCCCCGTTACCTTCAGTAACTTAATCCCTTCTTCTGCTTTGCCAAAAATATCCTGTTCCGTTTGTTTCCAAGTCAAAACATAGTAACTATCCGGTTTCCCACCCTGTAGGGGCGGTGCCGATTGGCTGCCCGCCCCTGATTGCCCATTTTGTGGTGGTGTCGATTGGCTGCCCGCCCCACCTTCAGTTTTCAACCCAAATACCATGCCAATCCAATCATCATCTGCACTGGAATTAGTCGAAATTTGAGCAAAAAACTCGCGATTAATCGCATCGAAATCGCTGACAAAAAATGTCGGTGTCGCATTCGTAGATTGATTAACATTCTTTCCACCTCCAGCTAACTGCCAATTAGGAGGAAACTCAGTCTTATCAACAGGATTAGTCGTAGTCAGAGTTTGCCACTTACTCAGATCGTACCGCGAATCCTTCACCTCAGAAGTCAGGCGATCGCGAGAATCGTAACTAAATAAAGTCGCATTCCCAACAGGGTCGCTAACTCCCGTAAGATTGTTATTAGCATCATAGCTAAAACCAGTATATCCCTTGTTTGGGTCAATCGTTTGAACCATGCGATTTCGGGCATCATAAACATTTTTTGTTTCATTACCAAGCGGATCGACAATTGATACCACATTACCAACCGCATCATAAGTAAACAAACTTGCTTTCTGGTTCGGATCGACAGTTTTGCGGAGGCGATTCAGCTTGTCATACTCATTCTGAGTGACATTACCTTTTGCATCTTGTGTCGTTACCAAATTGCCCGTTTTGTCATAATTAAAAGTTGTCGTATTCCCCAAAGCATCTCGCACTAAAACAGGTTGATTCATGGCATTGTATTGGTACTCAGTGCGATTGCCATTTTCGTCAATACTTGCCGTCAAATTACCAGCTTGGTTGTATTCAAACTGTTGTACAGCTTGTTCCGGCTTGCCTTTAGCAAAGACAGTTCTAATTAACCGCCCTTGGGTGTCATAATCATTGTCAGTCACGCTGCCAAGGGGATTAGTAATGATATCAACTAATCCCTGTTGCGTGTAGGTAAATTGACTAACAAGATCGTCATTTCCTCCCACTTCACCCACGACTTGAGTAATTGACCGCACATTACCATTTGCGGGGTCAATATCGTAAAGAACTTTATGCCCTAATTCATCAGTAACGCTAGTTACCTGATTGAATTTACTTTCATAGGTAAAGACTCGCCCTTGACTATCTTTACTTGTCTTCGATAACGCATCTTTAGCGGTTAATAAATTACCGCGATCGTCGTAACTAAACTCACTCACATTTCCTTTAGCATCAGTTTGTTTTGTTACCAAATTCTTGTCACTGCGTTCAACAGTTGGTAACTGACCAACTTTATCAGATGAGGCAATAACTTGACCTCTTTGATCGAGGATATTAGTAATCGCATTTCCATTAGCATCAACATATTCTGCTTGCACCGTTGTTGCCTTCGCTTCAACAGTTTGCACAGGAGGTGCATTCGTCGGGTCAATCGTTGCTTCTGGGCGATATAAACCCTGTACTTGAACAGGAGTTACATCAATGGTTTTACCATTCTTTTGAATGGCTTTATCAACCCTGCCTGCGAAATCGTAAATGTCCTGTTCGCGATTGCCCCGCTTATCAGTTTCAGCCGTCATCAAATGTTTGCTGCTGTACTCCCAATTGCGCTGAGAACCATCGGGATCGGTAATTTTAGTCAAATTACCATCTTTGTCATATTCCATCTGAGTTACGCGGCCCGCAGGGTCAGTCATTTGACT
Organism: Microcoleus sp. CAWBG640; assembly: GCF_020883015.1. Taxonomy (NCBI): domain Bacteria; kingdom Bacillati; phylum Cyanobacteriota; class Cyanophyceae; order Oscillatoriales; family Microcoleaceae; genus Microcoleus; species Microcoleus sp. CAWBG640. Next base: position 3,607 of record NZ_JAHRFC010000009.1, on the reverse strand, counting down.
TACTTTATTTCCCGAATAAGTCAGCGTTGTTGCCAAACCTACGGGGTCAACAACCTGTGTCAGACGATTAGTATTATCGTAAAGGTAGCGAGTTTCATTACCCGTGCGATCGCGCACGCTTGCCAATTTTAATGCTGCATTAAAACTGTAAATTGTTTGGTCAGTCATCGTCCGTCGGAACGTCCCATTACTCAACCTTTCTAACTTAGAAAAATCGCCCGCAGGCGCAATATAAGCCCCACCCGCTGCTGTCGGCGGTTTAAACAAAACTTCGGTGCCATTGCCATCAATTAACAGTACGGAACCATCTTCATTTCCTGTCAATTCTTGCAAACCAGCGATTCCCCAACCGCTACCAAAAGGACTATTCATGCTGTTAACCACTACCAGCTTATCCTTGCTAGTCGCGATCGCACCTGTAAAGCGATTGTCCGTTAATTGTCGCAGTCCCGTTTTCAATTCATACTCGTATTGACCCGAAGGCAAGAAACTCAAATCAGCCTGCAAAGCCGCATCAATATTAATCCCAGAAGTCGGCGAACCCGCAGGAATTGACCAGAAATTTTCTCCCCCCTTCAGTCCAAAATCACTCCCACTATATCCCGGCACTTGATACTCAAAATCCTTACTCTTAACGCTCATTTGAGCAATCAATTTCAAAGCCGGATTCGGAGGCACGGTATCATATCCAAAATGTACGATCGGCTGGGGATAGGCCCGCATAGAATCATATTGTAACGTCAAACCCCGACTCGCACCTTGGGATTGATAGGGGACTAAATCGTGAGTTTCTAAAACCGCACCCGAATGTAGTTCTACTTCAGAAGTAGCAGGCAAGGGACAAGATTTGCTATCCTTTTCATTGTTAGGATTTTTAGATGGATCGTTCGCGTTTTCTGGCGGTGCAAAAAAGTGCCAACTGCTATTCCGAATCCCACCTTCAATGGTAGCAATAGTTTTACCATCATCACTCACCTTACCCTTACCAACATTATCAAACAAACCAGTGGCAGGATTAATTGACCACAAATCGGTTATCGTTCCCGGCTTCAAATTATTAGTATTAGGCAGCGACAGAGGTGCAGGTGTCAAAAACTGCGTTTCTGCTGGCTGAATTGTCACGACAAGGCCGGGAGTTAGATTTTCTGGCAGTGCCGCAGGAGTCAACTCAGTCGGCACTTGACTAATACTTAACTGACCTGTAAATGCTCCCCCTGTTTGACTTTGCAGAGTACCAGACTTAACTTCTACCGTCGCACCTAAAGAGTTGTTAGTAACAGTGATATCCCCAGCAGCATTAGTTGTCTGAGTATTTGATTTCAAGTCTAGCTGTGGCAAATAAATCGGGCGTTTGATGTCATTTTTAGTTCCATTAAAAGCTTCCCTACCCAACATCAACGGCAATTTTTCAGCAACAAATGGATAGGCAACTACACCCTGGAGCTTTTCGCCTCTGACTTTGATGGTATCGCTAGGAAAAGCGCCATTAAATTCAAAGTTAAAGGAACCATCAGGGCCAGTAACAGTTGTTAAATTTCCCAATTCAATTGGCACTCCCCGCAAAGGTTCTTTATCTGTATTTTGAACAATGCCAGACAATCGTGTCTTGGGATTGGGATCTGGGATAATGTTCAGCGTTACCGTTTGAAAAGTTTTCAATTCTCCATCGGTGGCAACTAAAGTAAACTTATAAGTTCCTACCTGTGCTGGGGAGGGTTGAAAAACAAGCTTGCCACTGCCTTCGAGTTTGCCGGGAAATTTGGGAGAGTTGGCATCTATAGAAAAAGTAACTCGATCGCCATTAGGATCGGTGGCTATCAGCGGTAGTTCTAATTCATCTCCTGCTATCACCGTTATCGGTTTAACTGACTCAAAAATAGGTGCTGCCGGAGTTTGTAAATTGATTTGACTGGCCGCAATACTTCCCCCAGTCAATTTATCTATGGCAACTGATTCGCTGGCATTACTAGCTATCTTTTTAGGAGAATTTAACCCTGTAATATCGACACTTGCTAAATTATCAACAGCAGTTTCTGGCTTACGTGCAAATATATTATTGCTACTATCACTTAGTACACTTAGTAGTAAACTATCGTTGTTTTTATCATCAACTATCTTTGGGATTTCCTGGCTGTCAAGGATACTAGAGCTTTGACTCCCCGGCAAAAAACGATCGCCTAAATTTATAGGTAATTTCTCAGTACCTTGAATTCCCAAAATATCATCTTTTTTGACAGTGCTGCTGAAAATGTCAGCATCGGGATTGCCAAAAGATGTGCGATCGGGTAAAAACACCATATTTTTTTCCTCAAAAAAACTAATTGTTGCCAAAAAATAAAAGGCCAGAGAAGGGGTGGACGGGGAGGGTAGGACAGTGGTGGCACTACCCCTACAAAACTATGATCTATCTGACAATGAAACAGCCCTGGGAGAAGGGTCGATCGCACATAATGCGAAAACACCACTTCCCCAGCCCACCGCTGAGCCTCTCGTCAGTCTCGAACTAGGTTTTGTGTTTATTTAGTTGATTCAAACTTTAACGCTGACAGCTCTCTCAGCCTTGCAGCGCAGATGCACTTTTGCTTTATGCACCTTAAATTGATAAGGTACACCATCTTAGTCGATTTGTCAACATCCTAAAGGGATAAATAACACAACGTAATTAAACGTAAAACCCTCGCATTGTTAAATACCCGACTGCTTAAAGAAATCGGGTATCTGAACATTCTGTTTTTGTGAGGAGACTCTCTATCTCATTACCCAAGTCAGGTAGCCCGATTGCGAAATAGCTCGATCGCACCTACTTCCTCGAACTCCACTTACTAACTTCTTCATCGTCAATAAAAAACTTATAATAAGTCGAACCCTTGACAATTACCCGAATCACATTGCTCTTTTCCCTTTCACTTTCAATTGTCACCTTCCCAAACCCAGTTTCTTGCCAAGTTTCCTCCAGAATCTTCTCAACCTGGTCAAAAACTTGTTTAACAGTATGTCTTTTAACGTTGTGCGATGATGACATATTTGGTTTCACCTTCTGATTAGATTTAGATTGACTACCGTCGTTCCCTACTTCACAAGCCCCATATCCTTCTTCATCCTCAATCAAACTCATCAATTGTCCTCCCTCAATATTAGTCTCTATATATATTTCGGAAATGACCTATCTTTTTTACGCATAATTGCAGATTTTGTAACAATCATTTACACGATCGCCCTATCTCTCACTATCTATCCCAAAAAGTTAATTGAGTTTTACACCCAAAAACCGGATTTCTTACCTAGATGCTGCATTTCAGCCTTCAACTAGAACCAAAAACTCCGGTTTCTGTAATATTTACACCTAATATTCCGATCCCCCTCGCATCCCAACCCCCCCCTGCCCCCCCCAAGGGGGGATGCGGAAAGGGGGACTTTGAAAGCGCTCTTGTCCCCCCCCCTGCCCCCCCAAGGGGGGATGCGGAAAGGGGGACTTTGAAAGCGCTCTTGTCCCCCCCCTGCCCCCCCAAGGGGGGATGCGGAAAGGGGGACTTTGAAAGCGCTCTTGTCCCCCCCTTACTAAGGGGGGATGCGGAAAGGGGGACTTTGAAAGCGCTCTTGTCCCCCC